>JBKPQI010000273.1:0-5878 GCA_046733975.1 Verrucomicrobiota bacterium | reverse complement strand
ACCTCACATCGTCAAATCGCAACATCTTTCGCCGAAGCTGGGCAATCAATATTCGGCAGCGTGACATAGCACGGCTATTCAAATAGCAGGATAGTAGACGTGCGCGAACCTGATATTGTAGTCGCCTCGCTCTGTCGAAGCGCCTAACGATCTGCGAAAGAGCCGTCGTGCACTACAGTTTAAATTGTGCGCGCCGCTCAGCGTGCGCGCGGCAAGGCCTTGGCCAAACTCGTCGTGCTTCCACGCAAACCGGGGCCGGAAGATAATGACGTTGGTCCCGAATTCGGCAGAGATGAAGAAATCGTCGGGACAGGATTCGAGATGGAAGAAACGAGGGGTGATGTTGGGGGCGGAGCTGCGATTACAGTCGGAATCGTCGTCGGCACGGCCGCGGAGATATGATGATTCTCACGCTTCCGCTCGTTCCCAAACCGCAGTTTGCGAACGAGAAAACTGGGTCGTGCTCCGCAGGCAAGGAGGCGGAGCACCGCGCTTCCGACACGCAACCGCGAGCCGCGCTGGAATTTCCCTTTGCTATTCTACCGTGACGCTCTTGGCCAGGTTGCGCGGTTTGTCGACATCGCGGCCGAGTTCAACCGCCACGTGGTAGGCAAATAACTGGAGCGGGATCGCACTCAAAACCGGCGTTGTGGAATCAGGCGCGCGCGGGATCTCGATAATGTCATCGGCGATTCCTTTAAGCTGTTTCGCGCCGTCGCCGCTGGTCAAAACGATGATCGGCCCTTTCCGGGCTTTGACTTGTTCGATGTTATTGAGGTTTTTTGAAAACACCGCGTCATCCGGCGCGACGAAAACCGAAGGCAGATTGGGACCCACCAGCGCGATAATCCCGTGTTTCAATTCCGCGCTGGGATGCCCTTCGGCAAAGAGATAGGTTATCTCCTTCATCTTCAGAGCGCCTTCCAGCGCGACCGGGAAATTAAATTGCCGGCCGAAAAACAACATCCCCTCGGCATTCACATATTTTTTCGCGATCGACCGAATGTGATCGCTCAACTTCAGCACTACTTCGATCTGCTCCGGCAACGCTTCCAACGCTTCGATCACGCGCGATCCCTGCGAGCTGGAGAGATGCCGCATTCGGCCGAGAAGCAGTCCGATCAAGGTCAGGATCGTAACCTGCGAAGTAAATGATTTCGTCGCCGCCACCCCGATCTCGGGTCCGGCATGCATGTAAACGCCGCCGTCGCTTTCCCGCGCAATCGTGCTGGCAACGTTGTTGCAGATTCCGAGGGTCCGAAAACCTTTGCGCCGGCTTTCGCGTAACGCTCCGAGCGTATCCGCGGTCTCGCCGCTCTGGCTTATGGCGAAGACGAGCGTGTTGCCGCTCATCGGAGTGTTGCGGTGGCGAAACTCGCTCGCGTATTCCACTTCCACCGGAATATTTGCCAGCTGCTCGATCAGGTATTCGCCCACCAGCGCTGCGTGCAAGGCCGTCCCGCATCCCATTAGCACGACGCGAGACACATCGCGCAACTCCGCTGGCGTCATGTTTAATCCGCCGAGCTTGGCGGTGCATTCCTCGGTGTTAAGTCGTCCGCGCATGGCGTCGCGCACGGAGTTCGGTTGCTCAAAGATTTCCTTTAACATGTAATGCGGGAAATCGCCTTTGCTGACGTCTTCCGCGCTGAACTCGACCTTGCTGATTTGGTAGTTGCCGGTTTCGCCTGCGACCGAACTGATCTCGAAAGTTTCGCGTGAGACTGCAACAATATCGAAGTCGTTAAGATAAACCGCGTCGCGGGTATAAGCGACGATGGCACTGACGTCGCTCGCGAGGAAGTTTTCATCTTTGCCGACACCGAGCACGAGCGGCGAACCGCGGCGGGCACCGATCATAAATTCTTTGATGTCGGAATGAACAAGGGCGATGCCGTAGGTGCCAATGACTTGTTTAAGTGCGGCGCGAGTGGCGTTGACCAGGCGAGCCTTGGAATCGGCGCCGTCGATCTGTTGATAAATGCTGCCGATCAAATGCGCCAGCACTTCGGTGTCGGTGTCGGAGATAAATTTGTGGCCGCCTTCGCGTTCGAGCTGTTCGCGAAGTGCAGCGTAATTTTCAATGACTCCGTTGTGCACGAGCGCGATTTTTCCGCTCTGGTCGAAATGCGGGTGCGCATTTTCGTCGGTAACCTTCCCGTGCGTGGCCCAGCGAGTATGGCTGATACCGTAAGAGCCGCAGGGCGGCTTTTGCGTCATCAATTTCGCGAGATTTGCGATGCGTCCCGCACATTTTCGCGTTTCGATTTGTTTGCCATTTACGATGGCCACGCCGGCGGAATCATAGCCGCGATATTCCAGGCGGCGCAGGCCATCGAGAAGGATGGGTGCTGCTTCCGCCCGCCCGACGTATCCGACAATTCCACACATAGATCTTAGGGTGAAGATTATAGCATATTTTTCGCACCTCGAGGTAACCTCAGTGCGCTTGTCATCCCGAGCCGGGTAGACGGTGAGGGATCTCACCTAGGCTCAAACGCTGTCGCGCAGCGCGTGACGCAGGTTGCAACTTGGACGAAGCCTCCTTCAGAGACGTCTTTACCTTAGGCGAGGTCCCTCGCGTTCGCTCCGGATGACAACAGGGGCGCACGCGGTGATTCTTAGCCAGCGCAAAGATTTTTCGGGCGGCGATTCTGTTTGCGGGTCACATTAACGCCAATGCAAACGCCTTCGCTTCCGCCGGGGACAACCCAGCGTACTCTCGCCATTATCATGGGTGGCGGCGCGGGCACGCGACTCTTTCCGTTAACCAAAGACCGGGCGAAGCCGGCAGTACCATTGGGCGGAAAATATCGGCTGGTCGATATCCCGATTAGCAATTGCCTCAACTCCGGACTGCGCTCGATCTATCTGCTAACGCAATTCAATACCATGTCGCTGCATCGCCACATTCAGGCGAGCTACAAATTCGACAATTTCTCGCGCAGTTTCGTCGATATCCTCGCGGCCCAGCAAACGCCCGAAGGTTCGCAATGGTACCAAGGCACCGCCGACGCCGTTCGGCAAAACATGCGTTACATCCTCGAACGGCCTTTTGAATTTTATCTGATTCTGAGCGGCGATCAGCTTTACCGGATGGACTTTCGTTCGCTGCTGCATCAGCACATTCGTTCCGGCGCTGAGATCACCCTCGCCACCAAACCGGTGAAACGCGAGCAGGCTTCGGAGTTTGGCATCATGCTCAGCGGCGAAGACCGGCGCATCACTCGATTCGTGGAAAAACCCAAGGACGCAAAAGTTCTAGACGCGCTGAAAATGGATCGTGCCTTACTCGCAGGCATCGGCCACGGCGAGGACGAGGAATTATTCCAGGCCTCGATGGGCATTTACGTTTTCAACCGCAATGTGCTAATCGATTGTCTGAACAACGATCTGGTGGATTTCGGCAAGCACGTCATCCCTGCCGCGATCCAAACGCGCAATGTCAGCGCCTATATTTTCGACGGCTACTGGGAAGACATCGGAACCATTCGCGCCTTTTACGAAGCGAATCTCGATCTGACTGACCTGGTGCCGGCGTACAGTTTCTTCGAATCGCAGGCGCCGATCTACACGCACCCTCGTTTTCTTCCCGGCAGCAAAATCAATGGTGCGACCCTGCGCCAGGCGATTATTTCCGACGGGTGTATCATCTCCGACGGGCATATCGAGCGCAGCGTCATTGGAGTTCGCAGCATTATTCAAAGCGGGGCCACCATCCGCAACAGTGTCGTCATGGGAGCCGATTACTACGAACTGAATAGTGATTCCACCGCTGAGACGATTCCGATTGGCATCGGACGCAATTGCGTGATCGATCGCGCGATCATCGACAAGAATGCGCGGATTGCTGACGGCGTCGTCATCACGCCCGAAGGCAAGCCCGAGCATTTCGACGCGGAGAATTATTACATCCGCGACGGTATTGTGCTGATACCGAAAAACGCTACGATACCGGCCGGCTTTTGGATTTAATAGTCAACAACGGGCAGGGTGTCTTCGGTGATCGGAACATAGACATTCCTGTCTGTGCGCTCAGCCGAGATGTTGCCCGCTGTTGCCCAGGCGGGTTTTAAACCCGCTGGGCACACCGGCTACAAGCCTGTGTCCCCCGTTTGAGATCGGGGCGAAACAAGACTTCGGGAGCTGATTCTTTGCCGCACGGGAGGGCCAAACCAGGAGCGCCGCGTTATCGGTGATCCGTGACGCCGGCAAATTGACTCGTGCTTTCCCATTTTTCCTGCTTATTCCAGGGCATTTGGGATTCGCTTCTGGCATCGGGATCATTAACCAGGGTCACCTTTTTTTCCGTAGCGCAACCCACAAAGACAACGCATGCCAGAAACAGCAGTCCTGCGGAAATCGTTCGTTTAGGAATTCGAGCCAGCATAAATGACAGTATCACCGGGTTGCACCTGAACGCCACGCGCCAGGCTGTTTCCCAGAATATCGCCAATGGCGGTCGAAGGTTCAACCGACGAAATCCGAATTTTTCCGATGATGGTGGTATCGCGCAGCACCAGCATTTCCGCATTTGGTTCGAGTCCCTGGCGATCGCCCAAATTCAACACGACAAAGTTATACGCCTGGTTCACCGCCAGCACGGTCCCGCGAACCGAAGGGTGAAAGGCTGGGGCGCGATGTTCTTGCACCATAACCTCCGCCCCGCGTGGTGCGCCCCGCGTCGCCGGCTGCAATTTATCAGTCAAGAAAGCTTTCTCGTGCTCCGCACTCTCCAGTTGCTTGCGCGCGTCATCGAGCTGCGCTTGCAACTCTGCCACCGACGGCTGGCCAGGAATTGGGTTGGCTGGCGATTTGCTCATCGCTTCGATTCGTTTCTGTAACTCGGAAATCTCAGCCTCGTTAGCCTGCAACTTTGCTTGCAGATCAGATTTCTCCGTCTGAGTCTTAACTATTTCCGCTTCAGCACTGGCGATCCGGCTATCATTTTCCGTAATCTTCGCCTGATCGCCCACAACTTTCGCTTCGCGCTCCTTAATATTCTTCTCCGCCATTTGACGCGCGCGCTCGGCCGCTTCCTTCTGATTTTTAGCTATCGCGATTTCGTCCCGAAGAGATTTGGCTTTGTTTCCATTGAGGACGCCGAAAACGGCGGAAGCGGCAAGCAGAAATGCCGAAATAGCGATGAGCGGCTTGGGAGAATTCACGGAGTGCGATTTCGCGGGACTAACTTTTTACACGAAAACCGGCCCAATAAGCAATAGGAAATCACAGTCTGGGACTCTTAGGACAAGGCAACATGACCGGATTGGTTGCACGCGGCCCGAGCCCCACCTATAAATCATCAACATGGGTCAACAACACCGCGTCCGCGCCAAGCGAAAACGTCGCAAGGCTTATCTCGACCGTAGAAAAATGAAACTGAAATCCAGACAGCGCGAGCCGGCGCGCACCAAAACAAAAAAGGGCGCGGCCGAACCAGCAGCAGCACCGGCGCCAGCGGTGGAATAACCGTCGGTGCGCGCTCGCTATCTGATCGTGGATGGTCACAGCGCGATCTTCGGCTGGCCGGAATTGCAACGGCTGCACGCTCGTCGTACTTCCCTGGCACGCGATGCCTTGGTCAAAAAACTGCGCGATTACCAGGACTACACCGGCGTTCGCGTCGTGGTAGTCTTCGATGGCAAGGGACCTTCCGCCAACGAGCAATCCGAACCGCACAGCATCCAGGTTTTTTATTCGCGCCGCGGGCAGACTGCCGATGCAATTATTGAGCGGCTTGCCAGTAAGTACGCGGAGAGATTTGATCTGACCGTGGCGACTTCGGATTTGCTCGAACAACAAACCGCCAGTGCGTGCGGCGCGACCTGTATTTCGATCGCGAACCTGCGCGCGATAATCGAGGAAGCAGTGCCGG
>JBKPQI010000272.1:0-6768 GCA_046733975.1 Verrucomicrobiota bacterium | reverse complement strand
GGTGGGACCTTTCGTGATATCACCTGCAGCAACGGCGATGCCGAATTGCCCGAGCGTTTCGATCAGTACTTCCTGCACGTGTTCGAGCTCGGACAAATCCGTTCCGCCACGACCTTCGGGGTCATGTTCGTCGAGCAGGTCGATGCTCGGAAGTGCGTAATGTTCCGCGTCGAATTTGCGCGCTTCTGCCATTTTGACCGGCGCTTTTGTCTTCGACGGCTGCAATTCGGCCAGGGACGGCTTTTTGCGCGGCGGCAACAGCACGTCATCGGGCAGCGCTGTGGTATCGACAACTTTCGGTTTCGGACGACCGGCCAGTTCCTCCGGCGGCATGACTGTTCGTTCCGGAACGGGCGCACCTTTTTTCTTGAGCTGTTTTTCAATCAAACGCCGCTGCTTGGCCAGCTCACGTTCACTGATCGCCAGTTGCCCTTTAATGTCGGCACGACGCATTTCGCGCCGCAAACGCCATTCGCGAAAACGAACAACGCTATTGCGAACGCCGGCGACGCTTTCACGCACCAGATGGATCGGGCGCAATCCCGTCATGAGAATGAGCGCGCTAACGTAGATGCCGGCGAGAAGAATCATCGAGCCGACATCGCCCATGGCGGTCAGTAAAAGTTTTTTGCCAAAGAAATAACCGAGCGAACCGCCCGGCCCTTGAATGTTGAGCTTTTTCCAATCAAAGAAGTAGCGGGTTTGAAGCTGTAACAGGCAGGCGCCGGAAACGATAAACAAAATAATCCACGGCAAACGCGCGACCACGCGCAAGCGCGGGTAAAAAAGTTTTGCCGCGCCAAAGCCGAGCAGAACGGCGGCGAGAAAGTAGGAGGCCGCGCCGAAAAGCAAATAGAATACGCTGGCGAAGATGGCGCCGAAAGGACCGATGAAGTTTTGTGCCGGCCGGTTCGGTGGCGACAGATAACTCCACGGTACCCAGGATGGAAGATCGCGCGGGCTGTAGGAAATCAGTGCGAAGAAAAGCAGCGTGCCGACAAGGAGGAGAATGATGGCGAAGACCTCATTCCAAGCGCTATTTTTCGCTGACCGAGCCACTTTGTCGGATAGTAATCCTGCTGGCGCTGCTTTCAATGCAAAGTGAGACTTTCGCTCTGAGCGCGTCCGTCGTCGCAAAGCGAGAGTTGCGAGCAATGCTTAAGGTGGATCGAGCAGTCCCTTGCTCGATGACGAATTAAGGCGGCGAAGCCGCATCTCTTTACCATCGGCCCGGCGGAGCTGCCGATTTCCCCCGAACCACGTTCTACTCCCGACAAGGGGAGGTCGGTCATCGCCTCAAAAAATCCGGAAAATTCCTGTCCGTTTTCATTCGGGAAAAGCGCGTTTCGACGGTGAATGGAAATATGAAACCAAGCGAAAAAAGGCGATACCTCCGCGATTCACTCCAGGTAGTTCTAATTACGGTTTTGTGCTCCTTCGCTGGAGCCTTGCGCGCGCAAAACTTTGTCCCGCCAGCCAACGCACAGAAATATTCGTTCTATCCGCAAGCGGGCAATTTTTTCAGCGATCTCTGGCCGAATAACTTCGTCGATGTCGATAACAGTGCCGGGCCTCGCCTACAATGGGAGCGATTATACTTATAACGGCCATCTGGGGATTGATACCGAGATAAAGGGATTCGCTGCCCAGGCTGTGGGGGTGCCGATTTTCGCCGCACTTGATGGGACGGTGATCGAAACGCACGACGGCGAACCGGACATGAACACTCAAGGTGGGAACATACCGGTCAACTACGTCAAGCTAGACCATGGCAATAGTCAAACTACTACCTACCTGCACATGAAGAGGAACAGCGTCGCCGTCACTCTTGGCCAGGGAAATTCGCTCGCAACTAACGATGATTGGGCAGATACACAGCAGGCAGAGATTCAGGCGACCAATTTGCAACCGCCGAATGCGAAAGAGTCGGCCATCATCATTGTCCGTCCGCCCGCCAATACCACTGCCATCGTGGCTGCGAAAAATGCTAGTACCGGCAACGCCCTGGTCGAAGCCTACATTCTGTCGCCGTAGCATGGCAGCGCTGCACAGCGCGGCGACGGCGTGCAATCCCTCGCGCGACCGTAATCGCATTGTAGGGCAAGCGCCCCGCTTGCCGATTGTCTCCTGGTTTGACCGGACACGACGGCGGCGGGTTGCCTCCGACTGGTATTGCTCATTTGATTGAGAGCAGCTGCCGCCAGGCGGTTGATCCACCTTTTGGTTGCGTCATCCGGAAATTCTTCGTTAATGTTCCTCCCATTCATGAGCTTTCTTCGATGCGTTGGCATCATCCTTACTGGCGCTGCCCTTGTCCTTTCCATCTCGTGTGAAAAACATCACGTCGGCGAATACCCCGAAGTTCAAAAAGATTTGACGGCGACACTGGATACGGAGGCATCCAATCCCGCGTCTTCGGGGTCTGCGACGGCGACCCCGGTGGAATTTTTCTCCGACAAAAAATCCCCGTAACGAGAAGTGTAATGGCCCGGGACAAGTACCTGACTTCGCCGCCGAAGATCACCACCATGCCTCCGGGCGTGCCGTACATCATCGGCAACGAAGCGGCCGAGCGCTTCTCCTACTACGGCATGAACGGGATCCTCACGATCTTCATGTCGAAATACCTGATGGACAAAACCGGCAATCTGGCGGTGATGCCGCCGCATCAGGCGGAAGGTTGGTATCACACCTTTGTTTCGGCGGCTTATTTTCTTCCGATCATCGGCGCTTTTCTGGCCGATGCGCTCTTCGGGAAATTCTGGGTGGTGTTCTGGTTGTCGATCGTTTACTGCGGCGGCCACGCTACCCTCGCTCTGATGGGCTCACCAGTTGCTCATATGGTGGAGCCGCGATTGCTCCTTGCGGTCGGACTATTTCAAATCGCGCTCGGCGCCGGTGGCATTAAACCCTGTGTTTCGACAAATGTCGGCGACCAGTTTGGCGAAACCAACAAGCATTTGCTCACCCGCCTTTTTAATTGGTTTTACTTTTCAATTAACTCCGGTTCGGCTCTGTCTACCCTGCTCATCCCGTGGCTGCTCGAGCCATACACCGCCGACCCGAGTGGAGCGATAGCGAAACTGCCTCCGTCGATCGTCGCCTTTCTGGAGAGCCCGCGTTTGCACAGTCCGGATATCGCCTTCGGCTTGCCTGGAGTCTTCATGGCCATCGCAACAATTATCTTCTGGATGGGACGCAGAAAATTCGTGCACATTCCGCCAACCGGCTTGCGGAACTACGCCCGGGCGCTTTTCAACAAAGAGACGGGCAAAATCTTCCTCAATATTCTGATGCCAGTTCCATTTGTGGCCATCTTCTGGGCGCTCTGGCAGCAAAACTTTTCCTCCTGGATCGTTCAGGCGGAGTCGATGGACCGGCATCTCTTCGGCATCGAATGGTTGTCATCGCAGATCCAAACGGTGAACCCGATTTTCATCCTCATCATGCTGCCGCTCTTTTCCTACTGGGTCTATCCGTTCGTGGAAAAGTTCGTTCGATTAACGCCGCTCCGGAAAATCGGCGCCGGATTGTTCGTCACGGCCGCGTCGTTTTTTATCGTCGCCATGATTCAGACCCGAATCGATGCTGGCGCTCGCCCCAGCATCATTTGGCAAATTTGGGCCTTTGTTGTCCTGACCGCTGGGGAAACGCTCGTCTCGCCCACACATCTCGAGTTTTCCTACACCCAGGGACCGGTGAAGCTGAAATCGCTTTGTATGTGCACTTATTTGCTTGCGGTGTCACTCGGTAATCAGTTCACCGCCGCGGTCGACTTTTTCATCCAAAATCCTGATGGCACCGTAAAACTACACGGGGCCAGCTACTTCATGTTTTTCGTTTGGGTGCTGTTGGGGACAGCGGTGTTATTCATGATCGTGATGCCCTTCTACAAAGGTCGAACTTACCTGCAGGATCAGAAGGAAGCTGCTATCGAAGCCGAGACTACTGTTGGCTTTGCCGCGCAGCCGGAAGCGTGACTGGAAGAGGCGTACGACGCACAGCAGGAACATAGGCATCCATGCCTGTGTGCCCAGCGGGCTTTTAGCCTGCTGAAGAAACAGGCTATAAGCCTGTTTGGCGCACAGACCTGAAGGTCTATGTTCCGTTACGCGCCCGAGCTTTTGGAATATCTATGAAAACAAATATTGCAATATTTTTATTATTCTCGTTAGCCATCCCGTTAGCGACCGTTCGCGCTACGCCTGAGGACGAGCAGTTTCAACAAATCGCCCATGATTACATTGAAGGATACCTCGCCGCCAATCCCGAGGATGCCACCCAATTAGGTGATCACCGGTTCGACGACAAGCTCACTGATTACTCGGCCGAAGCACGGACGCGGCAATTGACGGCGGCGAAAGAGGCGGGACAAAAACTCGAAGGGTTGAGCGATCTTTCGCAATTGACCGGCCCGAATAAGGTCGACGTGCGGTTGCTCAAGGACAATATCGATTACCAAATCTTCAGTCTTGAAGAGTTAAAGGAATGGGAATGGAACCCGTTGGTTTACAATCAGAGCCTCGCCAATAGCATCTATTTATTAGTCGCCCGCGATTTTGCTCCGGCTGAGCAACGGATCCCAAATTTGCGCAAACGCCTCGAAGGCATACCTGCGGTGATCGCGCAGGCCAAGGCGAACCTGAAGCATTGTCCGAAGATTCATACCGAGACTGCCATCGAGCAGACTCAGGGTGCAATCTCCTTAGTGCGCGAAGGTCTTTCCCCTTTGCTCAATCAGGCCCCGCAGGTCGCGAAAGATCTTGCTCCCGTCCAGGAAAAGACGGCCAAAGCGTTGGAAGAGTACAAAAGCTGGTTGCAAAAAGATCTGCTCCCACGGTCCGATGGCGATTTCCGGATTGGTGCCGATAAATTTCGCAGGAAATTGCGCTTCGCTCTCGCTTCCGACCTCTCAATGGAAGAGATCATGAAACGAGCTCAAGCCGATCTCGCTCAAACCCAGAAGGTGATCTACGAGACTGCGCTCCCACTTTACAAAAAATATTTTCCAAACGCCGATAAAGCTGCACTGAATGACAAGAAGAAAATCACCACTGCCGTTCTCGACAAGCTGGCAGAGCAGCATCCGGACGACAACACCATCGTCAGTTACGCGCAGAAGATTGTCCGTGAAGCGACTGACTTTACCAAACAACACGGGTTGGTGACGGTGCCGGCCAAGCCTCTGGATGTCATCGTGATGCCGGAGTTCAAACGCGGGCAGGGGATTGCCTACTGCGATTCGCCCGGACCGCTGGAGCAGAATGGGAAAACATTTTTTGCGGTCGAGCCGACGCCGAAAGATTGGAGCGCGCAACGCAAGGAATCGTTCTTCAAGGAATACAACAATTACATGTGCCGCGACCTGACCGTGCACGAAGCGATGCCGGGACATTATTTACAACTGGCACACTCCAATGATTTCACCGCCCCGACACTGGTGCGCGCCATTTTTCAAAGCGGTACTTTCATTGAAGGCTGGGCGGTTTATTGCGAACAACTCATGGCAGAACAGGGTTACGGCGGAGCGGAGGTGAAGATGCAGCAGTTGAAGATGCGGTTGCGCGTTATTTGCAATGCCATCCTCGATCAGGGCATCCACACCAAAAACATGAGCGAAAAAGAAGCGATGAATTTGATGATGAACGAAGGTTTTCAGCAGGAGGGCGAAGCGGTGGCGAAATGGAAGCGCGCGCGGCTTAGCTCAACACAACTATCGACTTACTTCGTCGGGGTGACAGAACATCTGGACCTGAGCAACGCTGCCAAACAACGAGATGGCAGCGCCTTCGACCTCAAGAAATATAACGACACCGTGCTTTCCTTCGGCAGTCCGCCGGTAAAATACGTCCGAGAATTGATGGGGCTTTGATTTTCTGCCCGCCGTCTCAAGCGATGCCGAGGGAGGCCGACGCGTTATCTTTAAGCTATGGCAACGGGATTCCTCGACTTTCGCTCGGAATGACCATAAATCGGTAAGTCATGACCTTCACAAAAAATATCGGAATGCTCCTGCTGGCGATCTTTTTGATTCTTTATGGCTTGATTGCAGTTTTTGGTTTCGCCATCGGTGTTGTTGCTGGAATCGTCGCCATCCTTGCCGGCATTTTCATCCTTTTGGGGCGCTGAGAAACCGTCATCCCGAGCGCAGTCGAGGAATCCCGTAACGTTGCCTTAAAGCTTTCACAACCGGTCCCTTCGACTCCGGTCGGGATGACCAATGTCGCAGAGCGCCGCGGCCGATTAAGGTGAATCGCCCTGGCTGTCGTCCTCGACTTCGCTCGAAATGGCGGCACCTTTCGCGCATGCCTAATCTCGCCACCTGGATGCGGCGTTCGGACGAAAAATATTTCGCGCCTTTTCTCGCGCGTCATCCAGAAGTGAAGATTTGGAACGCGGCCCAGCGCAAAGTTCCATTCGAAAAAATGCATGGCCTGTTGTTGACCGGCGGACCCGACATCGCTCCTGAATGCCTGCAGCAACCCGTGCCGGATCCTTCGGTCATCGAAAAGGATGTGAATCCGGATCGCGATCGCTGGGAACTGCAGGCCATTGAAAAGGTAATCGAGCGCGAACTGCCGATTTTCGCGATCTGCAAAGGATTACAAACTCTCAACGTCGCATTGGGTGGGACACTTCACCTGGACATCCGCGGCCACAATCTGCCCGAGCAGAAAACAAAGGACATTCAGCCGCTCCGATCTGATCGGAAGACGCGCCATCGCTTCGAAAAAGTGAATAGCTCGCATCATCAGGCGATCGATAAAC
>JBKPQI010000271.1:0-5583 GCA_046733975.1 Verrucomicrobiota bacterium | reverse complement strand
AATGAGCGAGAGAAATTTTTACATTCGTGACGCGACCGCAACGGACGTGCCGATCATTTTGCAATTGATCCGCGATCTCGCTACCTATGAGCGCGCTCCGGACGAGGTGCTCACTACAGAAGATGGGTTGCGTGAAGTACTCTTTGGAGCGGAGCCGGCGGCGAAAGTTGTGATCGCGTTTGAAAACACGACGCCGGTTGGTTTCGGGGTTTATTTTTTCAATTTTTCGACCTGGCTTGGTCGGCCCGGTCTCTACCTTGAAGACTTATTCATAAAACCGGAAGCGCGCGGCCGCGGCTACGGCCGCTCGTTGCTGGTCCATTTGGCGAACATCGCGCGCGATCGTAACTGCGGGAGAATGGAATGGGCGGTGCTAACGTGGAATGATCCGGCGATTCAGTTTTACAAAAACCTTGGTGCGGTGCCGCTGGAAGAATGGCGGGTCTTTCGACTAACGAAAGATGGGATCGCGACGCTGGCGGGGGACGCGTGAAGGTCGGCCTCGCAGTGTCCGTCATCGCGAGCGAAAGCCGAGGGATGCCGTGGACCTTACCTTTAAGGTTGCGCAATGGGATTCTTCGACCTCGCTCAGATGACCGGTAACGGAGTCACTATGAAGATTGAGGATTACGGATTTCTTAGCGATACGCAGACGGCCGCATTGGTCGGAAGGAATGGCTCGGTTGACTGGCTTTGTTTCCCGCGATTCGATTCGGGTTCCTGTTTTGCCGCGTTAATCGGTGAGCCAAAGAATGGCCGCTGGCTGATCGCGCCGGCTGATGATTCGGCAACGGTGACGCGAAAATATCGCGGCGACACGTTGATTCTCGAAACTACGTTCGAAACGAACGACGGCGCGGTCCGGTTGATCGATTTCATGCCGCCGCGCGGGACGAATCCCGACATCGTTCGGATTGTCGAAGGCATCCGCGGAAAAGTCTCGCTCCGAATGGAGCTGATCATTCGCTTCGATTATGGCGACATCGTGCCATGGGTGCGGAAATGTGGCGACGGACTGGAAGCGATCGCCGGACCAAATGCGCTTGTTCTGCGCACACCGATTCAAACGTACGGCGAGGATTTAACGACGGTCGCGGAATTCGAGGTCACAAACGGGCAACGCGTGCCTTTTGTCCTGACCTGGTATGAATCACACCAGCGGCCGCCCCGCGCGGTCAATCCTGAGCATGCGCTGCGCGACACGGAAAAATATTGGAATGACTGGGCCGACTGCTGTCGACACACCGGCAAATGGAGCGAAGCAGTGATGCGCTCTCTCATTGTGCTGAAAGGCCTGACCTATGCCCCAACCGGCGGCATCGTCGCCGCAGCAACCACTTCCTTGCCGGAAAAAATCGGCGGAGTGCGCAACTGGGATTATCGCTACTGCTGGCTGCGAGACGCCACCTTTACGCTGTTCGCGTTGACCCGTTCCGGGTTTGTCGACGAAGCGCGTGCGTGGCGGGGATGGCTTTTGCGCACGATCGCCGGCAGCCCGTCGCAGATGCAGATTCTTTATGGGACCCGGGGTGAGCGGCGCTTGCCGGAGTTCGAAATCGACTGGCTCGCCGGCTACGAGAATTCCAAGCCCGTGCGGGTGGGCAATGCCGCTTCCACTCAGTTTCAGCTCGACGTCTACGGTGAGGTGATGAGCTCGCTCTATCACGCGCAGCAGGCGGGTATCGAAATCGAAGAGCCCGATTGGCGCCTGCAAGTGGCACTGATGAAATTTCTCGAATCGCACTGGCAGGAACCCGATGAAGGGATCTGGGAAGTACGCGGCGGACGCAAACATTTCACGCACTCGAAAATGATGGCATGGCTGGCGTTTCATCGCGCAGTGCAGTTGATCGAGAAAGGCGGGATGCCGGCGGGCGAACATCTCGCGCGTTGGAAAAAAATTCGCGATGAAATCCATCAGGAAGTTTGCCAACGCGGTTACAATCAGAAGGTCAAAGCGTTCACGCAGTACTACGGAAGCGATGCGCTTGATGCCAGTCTGCTGATGGCGCCGATGATTGGTTTTTTGCCGGTCGAGGATGAACGCGTGGGCAATACCATTGCGGCGATCGAGCGTGAGCTCGTGGTGCAAGGTTTTGTGCTGCGCTACAAACCGCGCGAGGAAAATGTAGATGGCCTTCCCGGGGACGAAGGCGTTTTTCTGCCGTGCTCATTCTGGTTCGCCACTTGTCTGAGAATGCTCGGTCGCAACAAAGAGGCGTGCGAATTGGTGGATCGCCTGCTGAGTTTGCGCAACGATCTCGGATTGTTCTCAGAGGAATACGATCCGCGCGAAAAGCGATTGCTCGGCAATTTTCCGCAAGCGTTTACGCACGTCGCGTTGATCAGCACCGTGCATTTTTTGGAAGAAGAGTAGGAGACGGCGAACTAGCGGGTCGAGGGGTGCGTTTTCGCGCTTCCTCGCATCCGGACGAGCAGAAGCTCGTCCCTTCAGGATGCCTCTGACTCCGACTTCGAACCTCGAGTTCTGTTCACGCCTTGACCAACTGCCGGACGAGATCTTCCAGCGCGACAATGCCCACCGAACGTTGGTCTTCGTTCACCACCGCAGCGAGGCCAATGCGCGCGCCGCGAAGCCTACGCACGACCCGATACGCGGATTCAGTTTCCGAAGTGGTAACGATCCGGCGCATGTAATGGCGCATGGACCGCGAGGACTCGGTGTCGAAAAGAATATCGTAAACGTTGACCAGACCGAGCGGCTCGGCGTTCTCACCCAAAATGGGAAAGCGATCGATGCCGAGTTTTTCACTCACTTCCAAAACTTTGTCCCGAGTATCATCGGCATTAAACGAAACTGTTTTTTGGAGCGGGACCATGACATCACGTACTTTCACGGCCGTGAAGTCGACGACACTGTGGATGATCGCTCGTTCGGTGGAACTCAACACACCGCTCTTTTCACTTTGAACGGTTATCATTTTTAATTCTTCGCGACCGGCGAAAAGGCGAGGCGGGTTTTTGACGCGGGCAAAGATCGAGCGCTCGATAACCGCTCCGATCGCATGTAGCGGCGTCAACAACATGGTGACGATTTCCAGCAACCGGGAAAGGCGCACGACCGCACGCACCGGAAAGCGGCGGAAGAGCGATTTGGGCAGAACCCCAAGCAGAAAAAGATAGACCGGTAATGCAATGGCAACAGCCATTGGATAACCGATCCAGCCCATACGAATGACGAGTTCGCGGGTGAGAATAATCAGTGCAATGATGTCGGCCGCGTTCGTCACCAGCAGGACCGTGATGAGCAATCGCTCAGGCTGCTTCAGCATTTCCTGCAGTCGCCGCGCTCCGGTATCGCCGCTTTTGGCGCGATGCCGCAGCCGAACTGGATTGAGCGCAAGCAAACCGCCTTCGATTCCGGCGAAAAGAAACGAAACGATCCAGCAGAGGGCGACCAGAACCCAGATCATGGAAGTTCTCCGTTCTCTCCGTCGTTATCGACGCAAACCGTTTTCTCGAGCAGCAATTCTTCGATTCGGCGGCGATTGACGCGGCGGACGGTGATTTTCAGCCGTGGCGTTTCCAATTCCGCGCCGACATCGGGCACGCGGCCGAGCTGAGTAAAAACGTAACCACCGATGGTGTCGATGCCGGACGCATTAAAATCGAATCCGAGTCGCTCGCTCAGATCATCAAGACGCGCTTTGCCATTCACGAGGTAACGACCTTCGGCCAGCGTTTCGATATCGAGATCAGTATCGCCCAGGGGCGCGGCGTCGCTCAGGATATCCTCGATGATATCGGAAATAGTGACGATGCCTTCAGTGCCGCCGAATTCATCCACCACAATGGCCATGCCCTGGGGGCGCGTCAGAAAGCTGCGCAGCAAATCCAGCGCACGCATCGTCTCCGGCACGAACGATGGCGGCACCATCGTCTCGGTGTAATGCGCGCCCGGGTGAAGCAGGAACGATTTCACTTCAATAATGCCGAGAATGTTGTCCGGTGAATCGGCATAAACCGGTACGCGCCGGTGCCGACGCATCTTCAATTGCGCGATGGCCTCTTCATTGGTGAGATCGTCAGGCATCGCAAACATGTCGACGCGTGGCGTCAGCACGTCTTTCGCAGTTTTGTCGCCAAGCTTGAATACTTCCTGAATCATTTCGCCCTCGGCTTCCTGGAGCGCGCCTTGTTCGGCGCCGATCTCAATGAGGGTTTCGAGTTCTTCATCGGACAAGTGCGGCCGGGCGCGGATGTGTCGCGGCGTGACCAGTTCAACGATGGCCACACTAATTGTCTCGAGCGCGCTGCCGACGGTTTCGAGCAGCGGCATTAACGCGCGCAAAGTGAAAACGCCGAGAGTGGAAAGACGATAAGGCGCCGAAAGGGCAACCAGCTTCGGAATTAAGTCGCAGAAAAAAACGATGACGGCGAAAAGTGAAAGCGCGATCAACCACGGAGGCAACGGTGTGGTTCGAGGCGTCTCCCACAGCAGGGCCAAGCAAATGACGACCAGGAAAACGTTGACCAGCGCCGAGCCGAGAAGGATCAGCGCAAGGATCCGTCGCGGATTATCGCGGAATTTTTGGACGAAACCGGCGAGGGCCGGGTGATTGGATTCGAGCCGACGCAATTGGTGCGGGCGCAAGGCGAAGAGTGCCGTCTCCAGTCCCGAAAAAAGGGCGGAGCACACCACCAATCCTGCGACGATCAGGAGCAGGAGAGCGACGAGCGACAGCGTCATCGTGTCATCTCAAGCGATTGCCCATTGCCTTGCTTTGCCGAAGTTATGCCTCCAATGAATAAACGCGAGCGGATTTCCGATTTTGTGCGTTCGCTGGACCCGGCGCCCTCGGAAGAATGGGCATCAAATTATTATGCGGCGTATTTCCAATTGTGGAACGCGCAGAAATATTATGAGGCGCACGACGTGCTCGAGCAGCTCTGGCTGGGTGAGAAAGACGCAGAGCTGGCGCGTTTCTATCAGGGGTTAATTCAAGCGGCTGGGGCCTTTGTACATCTGCAGAAGAATTTTCAGCATCCCTCGCATTCCAAGCACAGCCGGCGTTTGCCGCCGGCCGCCCGATTGTTCGAACTGGCTTTGCGCAATTTGGACGGGCTGCCGGATGAATTTCGAGGCCTCGATCTGGTAGCGTTCCGAGAATTGTTAAAACATTACCGCAACGAAGTTGTCACCGCCGATTTTCAGCGGAATCCATGGTCGCCCGACACTGCACCGCAGCTTAGTCTGAGCAGGGGCGGTTCACCTGCGCCGCCCGCGCGCGATTGAGGCGAATCGCGCTTACCTTGTGAAAATCAGTTTGTATCCGGCGATGACGAGAACTGTTGCCAGCAACATAGAAATCGCTCGAACGGGGAACTTGCGGCTTCCTAAATACGAGCCAACCGCGCCACCAATAATCGCTGCCGCCGAAAGAACGAATGCCATTTGCGGGATGGCTTGCCTGGCGCTGACGAAACCCGCCAGGCCGGCGATTGAATTTACCAGGATGAACAGGGCGGAAACCGCCGACGCTTGCTTTGTTTTCGCCCAGCCGGCGAAAAGCAGCAGTGGGGTGAGAAAAATTCCGCCTCCAGTGCCGGTCAGACCGGAGA
>JBKPQI010000270.1:0-7878 GCA_046733975.1 Verrucomicrobiota bacterium | reverse complement strand
GCTCCGGTAAATCTCGGCGCGACCGAACGATGGTTTCGACAGGTCCCGATTGGCCGCGTACCACGGCCGGTCGCGCTCTAAAAATAAGACATCATGACCGCGCCGAACCAGCTCGCGCATCAGCGCCCGATAGGTGGTGGCATGGCCATTGCCCCATGACGAAGTAATCGAGAGGCCGAGAATAACGATCCTCATAATGTCACTGCTTCCTCGAAAATGCCGTCGAATTGCGCCGCGCGGTGCGCATAGGTGTGTTTGGCGAGGACACGACGATATGCCGCCTGCCCGATCCTGCGTGCCCGTGCCGGCGTGATATCACTGACGTGGGCCGCCACTTCATCACCGCTGTGCGCGATCAGGATTTCCTCGCCCGGTTCGAAAAACTCCTCGATGCCCTTCCACGCGTCGGTAATCAAGCAAGCAGCAGCACCAGCAGCTTCGAACACCCGCGTCGCCGGCGAAAACCCAAAGCGCGCCATGCTCGCGCGCGAAATATTCAAGAGCAGACGTGGCGTGCAGTTAAAAGCGTTGTGATCCGCCGTATAAACGTGTCCCAAATTTCTCACATTTGGCGGAAGCTGTTTTGTTTCCCAGCCGATGCCACCAAGAAGAAAATCTCGCTCCGGCAACTGCTCAGCGGCGTCGAAAAAAAACTTCTCCACGCGCCGCTCGCGGTCAGGCAGGCGATGACCTAGAAAGCCGAGGTCGGCTTCGAATCGCTGGTCCGGCGGAACGGGAAAGTGCGTCGATGGATCGAGCGCATTATAAATTGGAATACAGGCCTGCGCGCCTAACGACTCGTAGCCCCGCACGACCGGCGGCCCGCCTCCGTAGGTAAAAATAAAGTCATACTTCGGAATCAGATTCCGGAATGGATCCGCCGGGTTTCGCTCGACCCGCTCAAGGGTTGCCGGCGCATCGACATCCCAAAAAACAACGTACTGATAGGGGCGTTTGTCTTCGAGAACTGCAGCTTCAAGCAGCTCGTCGAAGACACCTATCCCGCTCGCCTTTACGATCATGTCGGCATGCTTCGCCGATTCCAACTGCTCGAGCGCCGCGTCAGGCTGGTTTTCGTAAACAATCACCTCCGCCCAATCGGGTGGAGCAAAGTCGCGATGCTGTTGCCGCTCGTAAGCGTCCGGTTCGTAAAAAGTGATGTGATGCCCGCGCTGGTGCAGCGCCCGCACAATGCCGCGATAATACGTCGCCGCCCCGTTCCAGTAGGCCGAGAGCAAACTCGAAGCGAAAAACGCGATGTTCATACGCTCGCTCCTGCCAAAACTTGATGGCTTGAAGCCATCAAGTTTGATCGGTCGTTCTGGTTAGCGTTGTCGGCTGAGATAATCGAGAGCAATTGTTCCAGTCGATGCGCGCAGGTGTGCCGAGCGCGGATGCTTTGTAGCCCGTGATCCGCGAGGTCGCGCGCCATGTTTTTATCGGCCAGCAAAGCGCGCAGATGCTTTTTCATTTCGGCACCGTTGCGTGCCACGAGGAAATCGTGCTCGGGTTCGAACAAGCCTTCAGTATCGCGCCATGGCGAACAAACGAGCGGAATGCCACAGGCCAGGGCTTCGAACGGACGAATGGTCGGAATGCCGGGCAAATGTTTGACGTACGGCCGGCGGGGAATGTGCACCGTGAATCGAAAGCGCGCGAAAACGTCCGGCACACGATAATTGGGCAACCAGCCGCCATAGCAAATCCCAGCGTCCCGCAGAAGGTCGAGCGCTCGTTGCGGATAACGCACTCCGAAAACCTTGGCCCGCAAACCGAGTGCCCGGACCGGCTCGATCAGAAACTCTCGCAGCTCTTCAGCGCGTTCGTTATCGCCCCAATTACCGATCCAAACGACATCGCCATCAAAGTGAGAGCGCGATTTCGGTCGAAATACGT
Organism: Verrucomicrobiota bacterium; assembly: GCA_046733975.1. GTDB lineage: Bacteria > Verrucomicrobiota > Verrucomicrobiia > Chthoniobacterales > UBA10450 > AV69. Next base: position 5,982 of record JBKPQI010000270.1, on the reverse strand, counting down.
TCGTATCGGCGGCCTCATGCCAGGTCCAGGCCCGCCAGGCCCAGCCGTTTTGACGATACAAATCCCGAATCACTCCTCCGTAGGCCAGCACGCCGCTGTAATGCGAAAGGTCGTACTTGCGCAGTTCATCCGGCGCGGTGACGGCGCGATGGTGAGTGTCGTGGAAAAATAGCTGATAGTTGCCGTGCAAGGCGCGGTGCCTGCCAATCCGGCTAACGAGTGATGGATCGTTCCATTCGTGAACGATAACGACGTCAGCGTCGTCAAGCACATGATCGAGATCGAACCGGTCGCGTTGGTAGGTGATCGAACGCAACAGTGGAAAACAGCTGCGAAACTCGCGAACCGGTGCACTGCCATTCTCGGCAATGAGATTGGACAGACTCCAGCCGTTTTGCGGCTCGTAGATCGCGACTTCATGCCCCCGCTTCATCAACTCCGTCGCGATGCCGCGCAGAAAATGCGCGTTGCCGTGGTTCCAGTCAGAGACCAACGAGTGATAAAACAAAACAAATTTCACGCAGCGACCTCCACCACATCGCCAGTCAGGCAGTTTTCATAAGCGCCGAGATAGCGCTCCGCCATCCGGTAGGAAGAAAATTGCAAGGCGCGCTGTCGCGCGAGATCCCCGAGTTCGCTTCGCAACGACGGATTGTGAATCAGGGAATTGAGGGTTGTCGCAAGCGCCGAAGCATCGTTGAGAGAAAGAAACGCCCCGGCGCCGGTCCAGAGTTCGCGCAGACTGGGAATGTCGGCCAAAACCAAGGCGCAACCGCTCAGCGCCGCTTCCAGAATTGACAGGCCAAACGGCTCGTACAAAGCCGGCGCCACAAAAATCGATGCGTGCGAAAAACGGTTGGACATTTCGCGCGGCGACAGACTTCCGAGACAACAAACGTGTGAAAACGTAATCGTCGGCCTTCCCGGATGACGACAATCACCCGCGATCTCGATCGGCCATGCGCATCGCCGCGCCACCTGATCGAGCAGGCGCAGATTTTTCGCTTCATCCCAAATTCGGCCGCAGGCAAAGACGCATTGGGATTTTTCCGCCGGACTGAACAAGCGGGAATCGCGTCCGTTGTGAATGACAAGACAATTGCCGGAATAACCGTAATTCTCGCCCAGCGATTCGCACATGGCCGCGCTCGGGGCCGTGACCATCTGTGCCGCTGCCAGAGCGGCCCGAACGCGCGCACGGTATTCGTCATATTGGGCCGGCGCATTTTCCTTTTTGACGGCGCGCCACCACGACAAAACGCACGAATGTGCGGTGAGAACGACGGGAACACGCCACCGCAGGAGGCCGTGGCTGTAGCCGTTGAGGTGAACAAGGTCGGGTTGCAGGCGTTGCGCGAGGTTGAGCAACCACTCGCCGGCGCGATCGACATCGTCCCAGGGATCGTCCATCCATTCCAAGCGATAATTGCTTTCAAAAAGCCGAAGGTTTTTTAGGCCGGCGACCTCTTGATGCTGAGCGGGAGTAAGTCGCGCGCCCATAGTGGCAAGGAAGACTTCGATGCCGTACGGCTCGAACGCCCGCGTTAGTTCAAGGGCAAACGTCCAGACGCCACCGATCGGATCGGCCGTCATCAAAATGCGTCGCGGGAGGCGGGCGTTCATGGCATCAGAACCAGCGCCTTCATGAATCCGCGTGGCCGCGCTGCTGCCATGTCAAGTGCGTCGGCGAGCTGCTCGAGTGGAAAAGTATGAGTGAACAGCGGAATTGGATTGAGCAGTCCGCTTTCGACGGCGCGCACGGCCCGGGTCATACCTGCGCGATAAACATTTGGGTCGCGCTCATGCGCATTGATGACGTCGAGCCCGCGCCAGTTCCAGAGCTGCATGTTGATTTGGCGCGGTCCATCCTGGTGGTAACCGGCAATGACGAGGCGGCCGCGTTCGCGCGTCAGCTCAGAGGCGAGATTCAGTGGCTGCTGCTTACCCGTGCATTCGATCACCACATCGCAAAATCTACGATTCGTTAGGTTCTCGACCTCGCCGAGAAGGCGTGAGGGCTCGTGCAGAACCATCGTGTGCGATGCGCCCATTCTTTCGGCAACATTTAAGGCAAACTCGCTCCGCGAAATCGCGATCACCCGCGCGCCTACGGCATGAGCAAGCTGGGTGAGCAAGGCACCCAGAAAACCGATGCCGACGATGGCAACGACATCGTTCCGGTTGATGTCGCTGCGAGCGAAAATATTCATGGCGCAGCCGAGCGGTTCGGCCGGGAATGACCGCGCATTCATCGCCGAAGGAAGTTTTACGACCGATAGTAGGTCGCATACATCGTATTCGGCATACGCATGATAGGAAAGCAAACCGACATGCTCGCCCACGGAAAATCCGGTGACATTGTCGCCAATCTTTTCAATGCGTCCCCACCCCTCGTGCCCGGGCGCGCCAGGCTCCATTGGATAATTGAACCACGGTTTACCTTTCCAGAGCGGAATGTTTGATGCACAAACTCCGCATCCCTGCAGTCTAACCAGAAGTTGACTCGCGTCCGGCTGCGGAACCGGCACATTCACAATTTCGAGTTCACGCGGCGCAGAAATTCGCGCCGCTCGCATCATCTTGACTGTTGCGCCAGCCTCGGACCCAGGTCGCCGAAGTCTGTTTTCGGTAACTGCACCTGCAACCGTGCTCATGCCGCCGCGACCATCCTTTCCGTGGTCGCACGCGACTGACACAACCAGCGATGCAAACGCTCGATCCCATCACGCATTCGCATCCGCGGCGACCAGCCGGTGGCGGTGTGGAATTTTGAAAAATCTGTGACGTAGTAACGTTGATCGCCCGGTCGCCAATTGGCCGCTTTGATTTTCGGGCGCGATTCGTGGAGTTCGCCGATTAAAGCCAGCAGCTCGCGCAGACTCGTCGTGTTTTCGATGCCGCCACCAATATTGAAAACCTGACCGGAGAGCGTGCGAATATGCTTTCGCGCGAGCAGGAGCGCAGCAATCAAGTCGTCCACATACAACACGTCCCGAACCTGTTTCCCGTCGCCGTAAATCGTGATCGGTTGATGTTCGATCGCGTTAATCAGAAAATGGGCGAGCCAGCCCTGATCTTCGGTCCCGAATTGATGTGGACCATAAATACAACTCATCCGAAAGACCACGGCGGGCAGTCCGAAAATGCGCGCGTAATCGAGAATGTATTGATCAGCCGCGCCTTTCGAGCAGCCGTAGGGACTGTAGAAATCGAGACGCTGATCTTCGTTGATGCCGCGGGCGCAAGTGTTGGTGTCCACAGGTTCGTAGCGATTGCCGGCGATGCGAAGGTCGACTTCCTCCAGGCTGCCGTAAACTTTGTTCGTCGAGGTGAAAATGATCGGCGGTGGATTACGCAAAGCGCGCAGCGCCTCGAGCAGGTTGAGTGCGCCGCGCGCATTCACGTTGAAATCGTAAACCGGATCCGTCAGACTGCTGGTCACAGCAACCTGAGCGGCGAAATGAAAAACCGCAGCGGCCTGCTGCACGCAATCGGCCAGCGTTTGCGAATCACGCGTGTCGGCCACTTCGATTTGCACGAGCTCGCCGTGTTTCTGGCGCAACCACTCCGCGTTCTGTTCAACGCCGGGACGTGAAAGATTATCGTAAAGCAGAACGGGCTGATGCTTCGAACAAAGCGCGTCGGCCAGATTGCATCCGATGAAGCCACAGCCGCCGGTGATCAGCACGCGGCGCTCCCCGTTGCGCGCACCATTAGTTCGACCAACCCAGGCGGAATTCTCAACCGCTTCGACCCCACCCTGGCCGAGTAAGCGGAAAAGTAATTTCTCCGACCCATCGGCGCGGCGAAGCCCAAGATGGTTCTCGCGCGTGTCGGCGCACAGACCACTTTGTGTGTGTGCCAGCTCGATGTCGCGGGTGCAGCACCAGTAGACACGCTCGGCCGGCGCGCGCATGGCGTCGAGAAATGCGACAATTTGTTCGCGTTCGTCATGTCGCCAGGTCGAGTAGCCCGTCTCCGTGATCCAGATTTCCGCCTTGCTGCGATGTTGCAGCAAAACATTGCGGACACGCGCGATCTTTGCGTTCCATCCGTCCCACCAGAAGTCGAACGTGCCAGGGAAACCGTGAATTCCGACGGCGTCGATGTATTGCATCACACCGCGTTCGCACATCAGCCGCACCCATTGCGCATCCATCGGGCCGCTCGCACCGAGCACGGTCTTCTTTCCACGCTGGCGCGCCCAATGTGCGGCTCCGCCAACCATCTCACAGAAAATTAACCAATGCGGATCGAGGCCGACATTCCATTCGGCGGGATGCCGCGGTTTGTTCCAGAGCTCAACCCATAGGAAATGTTGACCGAAGCGCGTGATGAAAACATCCAGGAAATCGGCGTATTGTTTGGGATTACGCGGCGGCGAACATTCATTTGGAACGATGCCGAGACTCGCTGGCGTGTAATGAAAACAGGGCAGCACCTCGACTTCGCTCGAGAGCCGTGGCAGCAGCCATTCGTACCATTTCTCGCCATTGTCGCTGTGCCAATCCGCCCACGAAATACCGGTGCGCAGTTGCTTGACCCCGATGGTGCGGAGGTCCACCAGCAATTGTTCGACGCGTTCTTCTTCGCCGGGCCGCAACCACTCCAGAATTCCCAGCGTCGGTCGCGAGAGATTTCTCATACCGCAAGTCCGCGAAGGTTAAGTTCGTGTGCCGCATCGCTCACTCGATCAATCGCGATTTGCCCCTCGAGCCATTCTGCTATCTCGACTAATCCATCCTCTAGCGTTACACGCGGTGTGTAACCCAGCACGCGACAAGCTAACGAGATGTCGGCAAAACAGTTTCGAATGTCACCGAGCCGGCATTTGCCGACGATTTCTGCTTCAATCTCTTCCTTGTCGAGCACACGCGCCATTCGCTCGGCAATCTCGAGAACCGAATAGCTGCGCCCGCTCCCAATATTCAGCACCTGATCCGCCGCAGCGGGATGCTCGAGCGCAAGCCGGCACGCCTGCGCTACATCGTGAACACTGACGAAATCGCGCCGTTGCTTCCCGTCCTCATTAATCAGCGGCGGTTTGTTGTTCAAAAACCGCGAGGCAAAAATCGCAAGCACTCCGGTGTACGGGTTCGATAATGCCTGGCGCGGACCAAAAATGTTGAAGAAGCGCAAGGCCGCCGTAGCCATCCCGTAGGCGCGCCCAACCGTCATGCAGAGCCGCTCCTGATGGTATTTCGAGATCGCGTAGACGGACGGAAGTGCCGGACATTTTGTCTCCGGCGTCGGAATTGGAATCAGCGCTTCGCCGGTGTCATCCCGCACTTCCCAGTCATGCGCCTTGAGCTGGTCGATTGTTCGTTCTTGTCCCGGAACGATCTCACCGTCGCAGTTGCGATACATACCTTCGCCATAAATGCTCATGCTCGAAGCAACGACCAGCCGCTCGACCGGTCGCTGCGCCAGCGCCTCGAGTAGAATGGCAGTGCCCTCGGCGTTGATGCTGGTGTAATGAGCAATCTCATACATGCTCTGCCCCACGCCGACGGCGGCAGCAAAGTGGAAAACACCATCGATGCCTTTGATGGCGGACGTAACGGCCCGCGGATCGCGCAGATCGCCTCGGATAAATTCAACTTCCGGTGATAAATAGGATGGACGCTCTGCATCCGGACCGTGCACCTGCGGCGAGAGATTATCGAGAGCGCGCACTACATACCCGCGCTCGATTAACTCATCCGCCAGATGCGATCCGACAAAGCCAGCCCCACCGGTGATCAACACCTTTTTCCGCATGTTCCTAACAAAACGCGCGCAATGTGTTACGCCGTCGTAAGGAAACAGCCGCTCTGCCGGTTCGGATTTTGACCGATTATATCGTCAGAAAATCACCGAACAGAATCTAGAAATAGTAGCGGCGGCGCGTAGAAATCTCCCGTTCAAGAACCTGTCAGCGATCGAATCGATCGCCGGTTGTTAATTTGGTAACAGTTTTGCAGATTCACTGACGTGTTTACT
>JBKPQI010000269.1:0-4095 GCA_046733975.1 Verrucomicrobiota bacterium | reverse complement strand
TCAATTAAGCCGCGAGAGCGAGATCTTCGTGATCTGCGTTTATTTGTTTTGGTTCGGTTTTTTACGAGGCCAACGAACCATCCTCGACATGCCGCCTGCGCTTCAAACTTCAAGTCGAAGCCAGTACGCCCCCGAAAATTGAAGGGGTTATAATATAGCAGACGCGCTTGATTTCACAATGCCCGGATGAGTAGACCGCGGCCTCGTTGGAGTAGTGAACTAGTGGAGCGATGGGCCAACTGAGAAATCAATGCCCAACGCCCGACGTCCAATGCAGGAACCGGAATCGAAACATCCAGCTTCCTCCCATTATTGCCCAGTCCTAGGCGAGTGTATATCAACAGACAATGCGGAAAAGGACATGGTCCCGATGCCTCGATGTCCTGCCGGTATTACTGCTAACCGTGGTATTTGGTTGGGCGGGTTTGGAACGATTTCGTCTGCCGTTGGTGCCCTTTGCTGACGATGATGTGTGGGCCTATCTCAGGCCGGCGCTGGATGCCCTGCTGGGGCAGCAACTGCGGGAATGGTTCGGACAATGTTTTCTCTATCCGTGGTTTGTTTACGTGCTTCTCCTTGTGGCCGGAACGTTTCAGGTCATTGCTCTGCTGCAAACGCTTCTCAGTCTTGGCACCGCCGCAGTGCTGTTCGCTTCCTGGATGGAATTCCGCCGTTTTCTCCCAGCGGCGCGGGTTCCGCCATGGCTCTTCCAGTTGTTTGGGGCGGAACTGGTAGCCGTCTATCTCTTTTCTACCTGCACCATGGAGTTTGAGCGTTCACTCCGCCCGGAAGCAATCTTCCCATTTGTCGTTAGCCTTCAAATCTACTGTAATCTGCGTTTCATTCGCAGCCGCTTACTTGGGTCGCGGGGAACGCGATCGATCCTCAGCGGCACTCTGGCTTTTTTTCTTAGCATCGCCGCGGCGCTGCTCAAACCGGGCTTCGCGGCGGCAGTCCCGTTCGCGAACCTTCCGTTGATCATCTCCTTACTTCGTCGCGGAGAGACCATCCGCCACAAGTTCATACTGATAGTTGTTCCACTCGCGACAGTGATGTTGTTATTAATGTGGCCGGAATGGACGCTTCGGCAGCGAGATCCGGATGGTTTAACGTTCCTGGTGGAATCGCGTTTCAGCATCCACGCGGATCTCATTAACAAACAGCTAGCCGAAGACATCGCTTATCACGCGGTTACTCCGTATCCGGCGGAGCTCGTGGTATCAGTGCACACGGCGTTGACCAATGCCCTGCTCGAAAGCCGGCTCGAAGCTAAATACTGGCCGGCGCTTGGATTCAATCCGGATTACCTGCGATACGGCACAGAGGGAAAGATTTCCTTTATGCGCCAACTGACTGATCGAATGGGCGGGCCGGAACAGGCCGGGGAATTTTGCCGGTATTATTATTGGCGCACGATGCGCGGCCAGATGGCCGGGGTGATCGCGAAAATTGCGCGCCAGTTTGGGGTCTTTTATCGGATCGGCCGCTGTCCAGCATACACCAGTCGTCCGAAGTTAGATGTAGGAGAAGAATATCGTCGCACCGCCAGGGTAATCGGCGCGGATAACAACGCGCCGCGGTGCCGCCCATTTGCCGCGCTCCTTGCTTCTGCCGAAACGCTGAAGAGTAGTCCTCTACAAATTGGGCCATACCCGATTCCCAGGTTGCTCGACGGATTTTTATCGGTGACCCATCTTTTCTGGTCTGTCTGGCCTGTCGTCCTGCTGGTGTGTGCGTGGAGGATTCAATCGGTCCACCTGTTATTTGGCGTTATCGCACCGGTGCTTCTATTGCTGCACATGTACAGCTTCGGCACTGTGCTTACCCTCGCAATCGGCCATTCTCTTGATGTCGGACGTTACAGCCAGTACCAACTCGCTTACACACTGTTGGCCGATTTCGCATCGATGTGGGTGGCAGTGGAGGCTTTTCTTTTCGTGCGCGCCGGGAAATTCCGAAGATCACAATACGTAGAGCAAGGGTAAGATAATCATGCCGTGGCGTGTCATCCCGGACCGCTCGAATTGACTGTCGAAGACTTGCCGTGGAGAGCTCGGACTCATAGACGTCATGAGGTTGATGAATGCGCAAGCTATCTTGTGTGATCTCGCGACCTTGGGTAGGATCCTCGCTTGCGCGCGGGAGGACAACGATGTTATTGCGCAGGTCGGGGAGAAATTCCGGAATGAAACGATCACTCACCAATCGTTCTCCTGGTTTCCGCGGCGGCCTCGACTCCTGAGACGGTCATTTGTGCTCAACGCCCCAAAAACCCTGAAACAAACTGACATTTTCCGCTTGCTAGATATAAAGTATAGGGTTACATAAAGTTGTCGTTCAGTGGCTCAGGCCACGGACGCGCCGCAAGCGCGTCGGGGCGCGTCTCCCCCGAGGACTATCTCAGTTAGTGAACCCGAAAGGCGGCCTAGATTCGCCCGGGTAGGGCACTTTGAGTTGGGCTCGGAGCCCCCGATGCGCTTGCCTTTTCATGACGGTTCGCGCCGTAAACGTATCGTCATTGTTCGTCGTAAATCTCGGCCAAGGCGATGCCGGTCGCGTTGTTCTTTCCGCTAACGATTGCGGTGTAGGAACCGGGAGGAAGACTAACCGCAATGGCGGATTCCACGTTGTTGCCCGGTGCGAGCCCGTAACTGGCAATCAACTGCGCCTGATTGGCGTTACTCTGCCAGTTATCGTTCGATGCGAGAAGCGTCCCGTTGGCATTGAATACCTGAAGTTGTGGGTCGGGCAGTGGATTGCTGATGCCGAGTTGCATGAGAGAAGGACCGAGCGCGCGCAGGGCAATACGGGTTGCACCAATTCGCCTACCGGTTATGAATCCGCCAATCAAAACATCCGAGCCAACTCCGACAAAGGCGCGAGTGCTGATGTTGGCCAGCCGTGAATTGGCTGCCTGATCGAGATCGTAAACTTCGGCCAAGCCAACGCCTGTGCCTCCGTTTTTCCCGGTGACGATCGCGGTGTAACTGCCGGCCGTAAGCGTCGCGATCAACGCCGCTTCCTTGTCGTTGGAAGGTGCAATACCCGCGTTGGTAATTTCGGTTTGTTGTGTGTCTTTCCAATTGTCGTTAGCCAGAACGAGCGAGCCGTCAGCCCGGCGCAGCTGGATCATGGGATCAGCGAGCGGGGCTGCAACGCCGAGGTTGGCCAGCGAAGGACCGAGCCCGCGGACTCCTATCTTTTTTGGCGCGGTGCCACTGACAATAAAACCACTGATGGCGACATTCTCACCGGTTCCGACACCAGAACGACCGGAAATATTTAATGCTTCGGCCGGGGTGGCAACGCGGAAGACCTGTCCGTTCGAGCCTCTGGCAAGATAATAGAGCACGCCATCAGGGCCGACATCGAGATCGACAGGAGTGTTGATGCCGGTAGCAAACGCGCCGGCGGTGCCGACGGCGGGATCGAAGACACGGATCCAACCGCTGCACAGATCGGAAAAAAAATACTTACCTGTGTAAGCTGCGGGGAATTGACGGTTTGCCGGGTTGTAAAATGTTCCGCCGACGATCGCGCACCCGGTCGTATCGCTGGATCCGTGTGCATAATAAAAAATCGGGGTAACGAAAGATGGATTGCTCGTCGGCCCCTCCGTAACAGGCCAGCCATAGTTGGCGCCGGCGCTTCCCTGGTCAATTTCCTCCCAGCTGGATTCGCCCACATCATTGATGAACAAGCGTCCGGTGCCCGGTTGAAAACCAAAGGTAAATGGATTGCGAAGACCGAGGGCCCAGATGGCACGATTGTTTCCGCTCGCGCTGTTGTAGAACGGATTGTCGCTGGGAATGGTGCCGTCGCTGTTGATGCGCAAAACTTTTCCGAGCAAATTGGAAAGCGTCTGCGCGTTTGAACCATTGGCGTTCTCGCCCACGCCAATGTAAAGCTTCCCGTCTGACCCGAAATGGAGACCGCCTCCGTTGTGATTCGTGGCGCTGCTGAGGTTATCCAGATTAAAGATCACAACTTCACTGCCGGCGGCAGCGACATCGCCCGCGGCAGTAAATCGGCTAACCCGATTGTGGATCGGGGAAGTGGGAACGGTGTGATAAACGTAAACGTAATGATTGGTAG
>JBKPQI010000268.1:0-7180 GCA_046733975.1 Verrucomicrobiota bacterium | reverse complement strand
ATCCCACTCACCTCCGTGTAGGGCCAGTCGACCAGTGAAGGTATGTCAGCCCATGCTTCATCGCGGTACTGTTGACCGTAAACGCTCAATCCTAACCAATCGACGTAGTCAGCGCCCGGGTAGTAGGCGGGCGCAAAATTCCAGATATCGAGGGGAGATGAATAGTTGTTGGTGTGAAACATCCACTTGATGTTGGTCGCGCCGCGGGCCCGGACGCGATCTACCACATGCCGGTACGCAGCCTTGTATGTTTCGGGCCCCTTCCACTTTGTCTTATCTTCGTTAGCCGGCTGGTTGCCCCCGTAATAAATACCCGACCACGGGAACCAATCGCCATTCATCTCATTTCCGAAGACAACGATCATCGGTTTCCCGAATGCCTTCGCCGCATCGGCCCAATCATCGATGTATTTGTCCCAGGCGCCGGCGATGATTGAATTCAGGTTAAAACGATCGGGCCCTTTGCTCTGCTCGTAAGGCCTGTCCCAAGGAGACCAAAAGACCAACGGCAGCGAGCGATGCTGCCAAATGACCTTCAGGCTTTCGGTGGGAAAATCTTGTTCACCCCAGTAGCTCGATGAAGCGATGATGGCCTGATGTTTGCCCACCATGCTTTCGAACTCTTCGATGCCTTCTAGCGTTACATCCTCTTCCGCTTCGCCGAAATCAATGAACGCACCAGTGTAAGCGCCGCGCTCCGGCACCATTACTTCCACGACAGCATTGGGATCGTGGTTTTCCCTTGCGGTGTGTTGATGGCAGAATGACAAAGCCAGCAGGATCCCGATGGAAAAGCATGTTCTCGCAAACTGGTTCGGCCCCACAGCGGCAGTTTGCTGCATTGGTTTCGTGGCAGCAACTGTCTCAAATGGCGAACCGGAGACAGGCAGCCGGAGCGGCCGCGCTACGGCCGAAGATGAACCTGCCTTCACGGTCTCAGCGACAGTGACGACGGATCGATGCGTCAACAAGTTTGTGCCGAAGCGGATTCTCGGCGGAGGCATTGATGGGCACGAGCGTGGGGAATGCGCGCGAATGCTGTCGAAGCAAAACATCGTTGAGATGTTATCGGCCGGCCTCGGGCCGGTCAGCTATCGGCTGCGGACCGAACTAGGCGGCGAAGTATGGCATTGGAACCCGCGCGGGACATGGAGTGCCAATCAGTGTGGTTACTGGACATCGAGTAGCTCGACTACTGATCAGATAAATGTTTCCTACGGCTATCGGCTACCACGTCGCGGCAATACCATCGACCAGGCTAATAACGATGGTTATTCGCGGATCTCAGATGGGGATGAAGATTCGTATTGGAAAAGCAATCCCTATCTCGACCCATACTTTACCGCGGAAGATGAGCAAGCCCATGCCCAATGGATCGTGATCGATTTGGGTTCACGCAAACCCGTCAATTCCATCCGAATTCAATGGGGAGCGCCTTACGCTAAACGGTTTGAAGTTGAGTACTGGTCGGGAAACGATCCCATGCATTTACACATCGATCGCCCTGATGAATGGCGAACGTTTCCGCAGGGCGTGGTACCTGATTGCGCCGGCGGTGACTTCACTCTCCGGCTTACCAATAGCACGATTCCGGCGCAGTTTATTCGCGTGGTAATGACGCATGGTTCCGGCACGAGCGTGCAGTCGTCGACCGATATTCGCGATCGGCTCGGATTTGCCGTCCGCGAGATCAGTATCGGAAATGCGGATGCCACCGGCCACTTCGAAGACTATGTCGTTCATCATCCCGAGCATCGTCAGACCATTATCTATGTTTCGTCGACCGATCCGTGGCACCGGGCAGAAGACATCGACTACCGAACGGAACAGCCGGGTCTGGATTTTATCCTTCAAAGTAAGCTAACCAACCGTCTCCCGGTATTAGTGCCGGTGGGTATGCTCTACGACACGCCGGAAAATGCAGTGGCTGAAATTAAATACCTGCTGGCAAAGAAATATCCGCTCGAGGGCGTTGAACTTGGAGAAGAACCTGATGGACAATGGGCGTCGCCGGAAGATTACGCAGCACTTTATGTCGCAACCGCGAAATCGCTGCAGAAGCTCAATTCGAAATTAAAGATCGGTGGCCCGAGTCTGCAGAACTTTGATGCCCACCTGCTGACCTGGCCGGATCAATCCGGAAACCGTTCCTGGATAAATCGTTTTTTGCGCATCGTTCGAGCGAACCATTCGCCGTTCGATTTTTTCTCGTTCGAATATTATCCCTTTGATGATGTCTGCACCGATGCGGCACCGCAATTACTCGAAGTTCCGCGACGCCTCCAGGAAATGTTGTCGAGCCTGCATGAGGATGGTGTTCCTTCGGAAATTCCCTGGTTAATGACAGAGTTTGGCTACTCCGTGTTTGCTGGGCGCCATGAAGTCGATATCGAAGGCGCCTTCTTCCACGCCGATACCGTAGGAACGTTTCTCACCGCAGGCGGTAATAAAGCATACCTTTATGGGTATGAACCTGACACTCTCACGGACGAGGTAAAGTGTTCGTGGGGGAATTTGATGATGTTGCAGCTGCCAAATACCGGAGGAAGGCTGAATCGCTTATCGACCTACTACACAGCAAGACTGATCGCTAATGATTGGATGCAACCGGTAGATGCATTGCACGAAATATATCCGGCTGCCATCAATCCGCCCGACACACGGGTGACTGCCTACTCCGTGCATCGACCAGATAACCAATGGTCGCTACTGTTGATTAACAAGGATCCCAGTCGTTCGGCCCAGGTTGCCGTCCAGTTTCGTCCGATCGACGGTAGCTCTACTCAAAAATTTCTCGGCGAAGTAGCTATCACACGATTTTCGCATGAGCAGTATCGCTGGCAGGATGATGGAGAGAATGGCCGGCCGGTTATTAGTAAGCCGCCGGCACAGATTCGCCGCCAGGCATCTGAATACTTTGATTTGCCGCCTTATTCCATTTCAGTGTTGCGGGGGAAGGTTGCGCGATAGCGATTTTCGGTCATCCCGAGCGAAGGCTGAGGGATCCCGAGATGGTAAAGGTCCGCAACGGATCCCTCGGTCCGAAGCCGGACCGGCGTTTTCGCTCCGGATGACGTGCAACAAGCGGAGGGACGCACTTCCGCCCGCCCCGCATCTCCTGTTATGCGCGCACTGGCACGGAAGCGGTGCGTTCCAGCTTACCCCAGCTCACCCATGCGCCTTTTACTCCGCGCAAAACTGCTTTCCAAACGCAGTAGCTCAACATCGGCCGATAAATCAACCGCATCGGAATGATCCGCCACGCTTGCAATACGTTTTCGCGTTCCAAAATGCAGGCGAGGGTCGCCAGGATCACGTCAGTTGCCAAAAAAATAAAGACAAAGGGGAGAAGGTCGCGCCACTCGCCGAACGTCAATGACAAAATAAGAAACACGTCTACCGCGGGTGTAATTGCCACGAGAATAATCTGGAAGAACCAAATACTCGGCAAACTAAACCATCCCAAGGCGCGAGATTTCCAGTTGAAGACCATGTCACGATGTTTCCACAAACATTGTAGCGTGCCGTAAGCCCACCGAAATCGCTGACGCGAAAGCGTGCGCACGGTCTCAGGCGCCTCGGTCCACGCCACGGCGGTGGGAACGTAAACACTGCGTAAGCGTTGCTTGTGCAGGCTCAAGGTCAGATCAGTATCTTCGGCCAGGGTATCAAGACTCAAGCCGCCGGCACGATCGATTGCCTGTTTGCGAATCGCGCTAATCGCTCCAGGCAGCACGGTGATGCAATTCCATCGGGTGTAGGCACGTCGATCGAGATTAAATCCGACGGTATACTCGAGTGACTGGCAACGGGCGATAAAGCTTCGCAGGTTACCGACCTTGGCATGGCCGGATACTCCGCCGATCTCAGGATCGCTGAACGGGGCGAGTAATTGCGAAAAGGTTTCCTGCTGACAATGAGTATCCGCGTCGATGAAAACAATTAGTTGGTGTTTGGCGGCGGCAATGCCCCGCTGCAAAGCACGTGCTTTCCCATGATTCTGCTGCCGGATTAACCGCACCCGCTCATCGGCGGCAGCAATCTTTTCTACTTCGGCCGCGGTATCGTCGCCGGAACCATCATCGATTACGATTACCTCGAACTCACCCTGGTAGTCTGTTTTCAAAAGCGACCGCAGCGTCCCGGCGATCAGCTTGCCTTCGTTGTAGGCGGCGATGACGACGCTCGCCGATTCCGAACAATTCGTTCCTGGTGAACGCCGGAAACGATAGGCGAGATAAATGACGATGAGAGTGCGAACCAGCACAAGCGTAGTCGCTACAATCATGAACGCCCAGAGAAATTCCTCGACCGCATGGGCAATGCGAAAACCGGTGCTGCTGATGTAATGGGACATCGTTTGCTCGCCGTGCAATGGCGGCATTAAAGCGTCGCGACTCGTATTCAGAAGTTTGCTTAGTGGCACAATGGTGTCGTTGCGGGCCTGCAGGTATGCGACGATCCGAGGCAAAGCTTCTACCGTCTGCGAGCGATCGCCCCCGGCATCGTGGAGCAGGATAATGTTACCATCGTGCCGCTGTTGCTTCACTCGCTGCAAAATCACGTCCGCTCCCGGTCGTGCCCAATCCTGTGGATCGATATTTTCCAGCACGACAAGGTAGTTCAGGTCCTGGGCGATTTGGAGTGGCGTCAGTTCGGCCAGCCGCGCCGGCTGAGTATCAGCGGCATATGGCGGTCGAAACAGAGTAGTAGCCCGGCCCGTTAACGTCTGGATCAACAACTGGGTCGCGTTCAATTCCAGTCGAACATGCTCGGGCCAGCAAACTGCGAGGTTCGGATGATAATAGGTATGGTTACCGATTTCGTGACCTTCCGCGACAATTCTTCTAACCAGATTTGGGTAGCGTTCGGCATTTACCCCAACCATGAAAAATGCCGCCTTGATGTTTGCGGCTTTTAAGATATCGAGAATTCTCGGCGTCCATTCCGGATCTGGCCCATCATCAAAGGTCAGCGCTACTTCATGCGCATCGCCCAGCCCCTGATGATAGAGCGTTGGAAACTCCGGGAATTTCGTGTAAGTAGCGGTAAGGTAGTTATCCTGATCGACCCCCAGACTGCGCATGCCGTCCGCCCGCGATTCGTCTACCGTTACGATCTCACCGTCGCCTACGTCGGTGATGGTATCGGTGCCGCGCAGGACTTCGAGGAGCGAACGAGTGGCCGAATCGAACTTGAAATCGGCCGGCGCGTTTAACGCATCCCAGATGGCGGCATCTTCAGTTCCGAGACGATATAAAGCGATACCACCGGCCTTTTGCTTCCGCACTTCGCGCAACTGATTCAGGAACGTAACCACATCGAGAAACCAGACAGCGTGTTCGACATCGTTATCCTGGTAATAGAAGTATGCGTTGTAGCCGGGAGCGCTTACTTCCGCCGAATCGATTTCGGCGTTGCTGGCGCGACTCATCGCTTCCGGGAAGCTGATTAGTTCAGCTTTCTTTCCGCCAATCGGCCAGTCATAGCCATAGCTACCAAGGGCGATGATCCACTGTCGCGAGTCGGAATCTTCCAGCAGGACGTGTAACCAGCCTTCGAACCACATTCGCGAAGCCAGTGGCCCGGGCGCGTCGACATCCGAAGTCTCGTCGAACAACATGGCCACGAAGCGATCGACATAAGCTGATAGTTCATCAAAATCGATGTAGTCGATCTCCTGACCTGGCGAAACGACGAGCCAAAGTTGGCGGCCGTCCTGATGCAAGGCATCGGCGAACTTCTTTAGTAGTTCCGTGAAATCCTTTTTGTAGGTTGCATCCAGTTGTTCCCAATCGACTACTACTCCGGCCGCTTTCGCGTCGCGTAGTACCACCAGCACGTTGGCGATGAACTTCTCCTGCCGCTCGGGCGGCCCGTGCGCCACATTCTCGACCGCTTCCGGCTGCCAGCTATCGCCCACTAGATTCGTCAGCAGCGGCATCAGTGCGAGACCCTTGTTTTGGGATAGTTTGAGAACCCGGGTGTCGGCGTCAATTTGCAAGTCGCCCACCCCGTTTACCATCGACATCCATTCGGGGCAGACGTGCGTGATCTGCGATGCATGTTGCTCGAGCGAGGAATAGCTGTAGGGATCGCCGTTGGTATAAAAGGCGAGTCGCACTTCATTTTCCGGCGTTCGGCGACGTGGCCGTGCCGGCGTCGCCGCCGGCGAACCGGTCACCTGCCCGGGTGCGGCAAGTTTTTTGGCAGCCTGCTTCGTGGCCTCAAATTTTTGCCAGAGCGGCGAATTTGATGGCGCGTGTTGACCGGCCGGATTCTGCTTCTGCAACGATTTCAACTGACCCTTCAATTGCCGCAGAGAGAATGGCGCGGTCATCCGCGGGGCGATGAACAAGGTTTCGACAAACAAGACTGTGCCGATAAACAGGAGCACGCCGGTGATGAGCAAAAAAGTGCGGAGACGCGGCCAGCGTTTTCCCAGCGGATCGGAAAACACAAACGGCGTCAGCCCGGGCGGGACAACTTCTGGCATTGGCCTCATAATTTGCCTCGATTACGAGGAAGTGCGAGTGCCAGTCGCAGTAGCATCTGAGTTAAAGGCGCGATTTCCGATATCTGATTTCGTGCGGCGCCCAGATCCGGGGTAGCGCACGCAACCGCCAGTCCGGCTTGGACCTCGCGTGTTGGTTTCGGCGTCTCGCCGAAACAATCGTTTCTAACGTGAATATCGCAGAGCCATTGATCGCGCTAATACAAGTCCGCGACTCCGAGACGCAATCACCAACACGCGAGAGGCGTGCGCTGCCCGGATCTATTACCTGACGCCCCGACAGGCAAAAACGTGCAATTAACCATTCCTGCGATACACGGGCGCTCTCGGGATCAGACAATGCGATCGCGTCACGACTTCAACATCGCGGCCAATTCGCGCGCCCGTTTTTGCAACAATTGCTTCGCTTCCGGGATCGGACCGGACAGTTCATAAACACCATCAAACAAATCGCGTGCTTTCGAATTTGCTTCCGCGTGGCCGACGATTGCGAAAACTCGCTTCCCCGACTTACGCGCCAGCCGCGCAACACCAGCCGGTGTCTTTCCTTCGAGCGTTTGATTGTCGAGCTTACCTTCACCAGTGATAATAACATCGGCCCGTTGAATCTTCTGTTCCAACCCAACGGCTTTGGCTACGACGTCAAAACCCGGCTCGACTCTAGCG
>JBKPQI010000267.1:0-7998 GCA_046733975.1 Verrucomicrobiota bacterium | reverse complement strand
ATCGTCGTTGCCCAAGGCCTAGAGCATTGTCCCGCGCAGAACTAATAACGCAACGTTGAAATAAATTAGCAGACCGGTCACATCGACGAGTGTAGCGACGGCCGGGGCCGAAGCGGTGGCAGGATCCAATCCGCAGCGCTTCAATACAAATGGCAGCATCGCTCCGGCGAGTGAGCCCCACAGAACTACGCCCACCAGCGCCACTGCCACCGTCATCGCTACCAGCCAGTGGTAGTGGCCGTAATTGAAAATGTGCAGCTCCTGCCAAAGCACGATCCGGATAAAACCAATCGCACCCAAAATCAACCCCAGCAAAAACCCCGATTGCAGCTCGCGCCGCACCACCCGAAACCAATCGCGCAGTTTCAATTCTCCGACCGCCATGGCGCGAATCACCAGCGTCGTCGCCTGCGAGCCCGAATTCCCGCCGCTGGAAATAATCAACGGCAGAAACATCGCCAGGATCGCAGCCTTCTCGATTTCGCTGTTATAGCCTTGCATCGCGGTAGCCGTCAGCATCTCGCCTAGAAACAAAATAATGAGCCAGCTGGCGCGTTTCCTTACCATTCGCGGGAGCGAGATGGTGGTGTACGGTTCGTCCAGAGCCTCCATGCCGCCGATCTTTTGGATGTCCTCGGTCGCTTCTTCTTCCGCGACATCGAGCATGTCATCCTGCGTGACAATACCAACCAGCACGCCATTTGAATCCACTACCGGCAACGCCGCGCGATCGTATTTCCGGAAAATCTGCAGCGCTTCCTCCTGCGTCTCGTTAACTGTGAGATGGACGAAGTTGCGGTCCATGATTTGATCGACGCGAGTGTCGAGCGGCCGGAGAAGAAAATTCCGAATACGCAGGTCGTCGATCAGTTTGCCGCGTTCATCGACCACGTAGATGAAATTGAGCGTCTCCCGATCCTGCCCGTGCTCCCGGACATAATCGAGCACTTCCTTTACCGTCCAATTCCCGCGCACCGAAACAAAATCCGGCGTCATTAAACGGCCAACGCTGCCTTCGGGATATCCGAGCAACGCTTGAGCAACGCGACGCTCTTCCGGCGTCAGGAGCTTGATCAGCTGTCGCGCCGCTGCGCTCGGCATTTCCTCAAGCAAGGCCGTGCGATCGTCGGGCGACATTTCGTTGAGAATGGCGATCACTTGCTCGTGGGCCATGCACCGAAGCAGCTCCTGTTGTGCCTCAACGTCGAGATATTCGAAAACGTCGGCTGCCAATGCCGCCGGTAAAACCCGGAAGATGATGACGCGATCGTCGGCCGGCAGATCGACAATCACTTCTGCGAGGTCGGCAGGCGACCAGTCCCGAAAAATCTCACGCAGACCAGCAAAATCGCGCGCCTCGATTAGGCCGCGGATTTCGGGAATGAGAATTTTGCCGACCATAATCTTTCGCGGGAGCGGTCGTTTCTAACACTCGCATTTGCTGAGCGCAACGGGTTCTGCCGAAGCTGTAGCTGCCGCCGTCATCGGCGGCAGAATGTCAAGTGACTGCGGCTGAGGACAGCGGCAGCTACAATGCGCGGCTCCGCACTTGGCATTCGGCCGAAAGCAGCCAAAATGAATCCTGATGAGCGTTACCGCCGCCCCCTCCATGATCCAACGCGAGATCGATAATGGAATTTGTCTGCTTACCTTCGATCGCCCCGAATCCGGAGCGAACGTTTTCGATGCCGCCACCTTGGCTGACCTCGATCAACAGCTGGATGCGATTGAACACGACGATTCGCTGGAGGGCGTCGTGATTTTATCGGCTAAAAAATCAATTTTCGTCGCCGGCGCAGATCTCAAGACATTGTTACATCAGGCGCAAACTGGCGAGATGCGCGGTTTCATCGCGGAAGGTCAGCGGATTTTCAATCGGCTGGTTTCGCTGAAAATTCCGAGCTGCGCTGCCATTCACGGTGCTTGTGCCGGTGGCGGCTACGAGGTCGCGTTGGCCTGTGACTGGCGAGTAGCGACGGACGATCCATCGACCCGTATTGGTCTGCCGGAAACAACTCTTGGTTTGATCCCGGCCTGGGGTGGATCGACGCGACTGCCCCGGCTGATCGGCGTGGAAAAAGCGGCGGAAGTGATCTGGAAAGGGAAATTGTACTCTGCACGAGAGGCCCAGCAGCTTGGCTTAATTGATGAATTAGTTTCGCGCGAGGCTTTGCTCGATGCCGCTAAAGCGAAATTGCGTGGCGGCAAACGCAGATTGGGGGACAGAGCCGCTGCGGCGACGACGATGACGCCACCAAAATCGAGCGGAAACGCGGCCCCGGGACGCGCTTACGAAATCGTGACCACGACATTGGGTCGCTCGATCCAAGAGTCGTTAGCCATGGAACTGGACGCGATCTCCGAGCTCGGCGAAACCGACGCCACGCACAACCTGATCCGCAACTTTTTTCTCGCCGAAAAATACAAACGCGGGACTTCGAAACAAGGGGTGGAAAAGATCACGCACGCGGCCGTGATCGGCGCTGGCGTGATGGGCAGTGGTATCGCGCAATGGCTTAGCTCGCGCGGTGTCTCAGTCATTTTGCGCGATGTCGGGACGGAAGAGCTGACGCGCGGACTCGGCAACATCGAGAAAACTTATGCCGACGCAGTTAAACGCGGGATCATGACGGAAGAACAGGCGAAGCAGGGACGCGCTCGCATTGTGGCGTCGAGCGCGGCGATTGAAATGCGCGACGTCCAGGTGGTGATCGAGGCCGCATCTGAAAAATTGGAAATCAAAAAACAGATTTTCCGCGATCTTTCCGCCAAGACCCCCGAGAGAGCGGTGTTGGCAACAAACACGTCAGCGCTCCCGATTGGCGATCTGGCTGCTGAAGTCAAGAATCCCGAACGCGTGATCGGACTGCACTTTTTCAATCCGGTCAGCCGAATGAAACTAGTCGAGGTTGTGGTCGGAAAGGAAACGTCGGAGCAGACCGTTACCCGCGCGCTCGCGTTCGTGCGACAGATTGCGAAGCTGCCCGTGACGGTGCGCGACAGCCCTGGTTTCCTTGTTAACCGTGTTCTTTTTCCGTACCTGCTGGAAGCGGCTGAGCTTTTCGAGACCGGTGTAAGCGCGCGGGAAATTGACGACTCGCTCTTGCAATGGGGAATGCCAATGGGGCCGTTGCGTTTGATTGACGAGATCGGCGTCGACATCACTGTCGATATCGCCAACACATTGGAGAAGGCCTACGGCCTGCGTGATCGACCAGCGAAGATTTTGCGCGAAATGCAATCAGCAAAACTGCTGGGTCGAAAATCGGGCGCCGGTTTTTATAGATATGAAGGCAAGTCGCAGACACCGAACATGGAGATTGAGAAATGGCGTAAAACCCCCGTCATCCCGAGTGAAGTCGAGGGATCCCGTGCTGAAACCTTAAAGGCGGCGCAACTAGATCCTTCGACTCCGCTGCGCTCCGCTCCGGATGACGGAGGAGAGATGGCAAATCGCCTGATGTTCCTGATGGTCAACGAAGCAGCGCGTTGCGTGGAAGAGAAGGTCGTTGCTTCGGCGGAAGATGCCGATTACGGGATGATTCTCGGCACCGGTTTCCCGGTGTGGCGCGGAGGGCCACTACGCTTTGCGGAACACTTTGGGATGAAAAACGTTGTCCGGGAAATGGAAAGTCTTGCGCGAACTAACGAGAAGTATATACCATGTAATCTCCTGCAGGAGCATGGGCAAAAGGGAACGAAATTTTATGCTGATTAAATATCGCGCGGATTCGGAAGGCAGGCATCTTGCCTGCCTCGGCCGAAAGGCTTCTAGCCTGTCGATCTTAGTCTGCTCGAGGCACGGCAGGCTGGGAGCCTGCGGGCCGAGACAGCCTGGAAGGCTACCCTCCGTATGAAGACCCCACTCGAAGCGCCCCCCGAACAGATCAAAGCCGAGACCGGGGTAAAGGAAAAACCAAAGGCGGCTCCGATCATCGATACGTCAAAGATGTCGGCGGGCAAAGCTGCGGCGCTGGAATTGGCCGAGGCCTCTCGCGATCCTCTCGACGAACGTGGCAGTTTCGCAAGCAACCTTTTCGTCGGGAAGTTCGGCTTCGACCGCATCTTCCCCTACCCCGCCCAGAGCGAAGAGGATCGCGCCAAAGGTGAATCGTTTCTTGCCGAGCTAAAAAATTACCTGCACGACCACGTCGACGCCGATGAAATCGATCGCACCGGTGAGATTCCGCAGAAAAATATCGAGGAACTTTTCGCGATGGGCGCGTTCGGGGTGAAAATTCCGCAGCAATACGAGGGACTCGGTTTGTCGCAGGTCAATTACGGCCGTGCCGCCATGCTGCTGGGAAGTTGGGATGCGAACCTGACTGCACTGGTATCCGCGCATCAATCCATTGGCGTCCCCCAGCCATTGCTTCTTTTCGGAACCGAAGAGCAAAAGAAGAAATACTTGCCGCGGGTGGCGCGGCGCGAAATCTCAGCCTTTGCTCTTACCGAATGGAACGCTGGTTCGGATCCGGCGAACATGAGTTTGCGGGCCGACCCAACTGAGGACGGCTCCGCGTTTATCCTGAACGGTGAAAAACTCTGGTGCACGAATTTGATCAAAGCCGGCGTGCTCGTGGTAATGGCAAAGACGCCGCCAAAAATCGTAAACGGCAAGGAACGGAAGCAAATCACTGCGTTTATTGTCGACGTCGACTCGCCCGGGCTCGAGATCACGTATCGCTGCCATTTCATGGGCTTGCGCGCGCTCTACAATGGCATTGTCAAGTTCACCAACGTGCGGGTGCCACGCGAAAACATGATCGCGAAGGAAGGCCAGGGATTGAAGGTCGCGCTAACGACATTAAATACTGGACGCCTAACGATTCCTGCGGCGTGCGTCGGGTTGTCGAAGCGGCTGCTCGAGATCTGCCGCAAATGGGCGAAGGAACGTGTGCAATGGGGTGTGCCGATTGGCCAGCATTACGCCATTGCCGGGAAGATCGCGGAAATGGCGGGCAACGTCTTCGCCATGGAAGCGATCACGTTTTTGACCAGCGCCCTGGTGGATCGCAAAGCGGGCGATCTGCGGATCGAAACGGCGATGTGTAAGATGTGGTCGACGGAAACGACGTGGCGCATTGCCGATGAAGCGATGCAGGTCCGCGGCGGGCGCGGTTACGAAACCGCGGAATCGCTTGCTGGTCGCGGCGAAGAACCGGTCGCGGTCGAGCGTTTCCTGCGCGACTGCCGCATCAATATGATTTTCGAAGGATCGAGCGAAATCATGCGACTGTTCATCGCGCGTGAAGCGCTTGATCCGCATTTGAAAGTCGGGGGTGCGATCTTCAATACCCAGCTGCCCATGTCAGAACGGTTGAAAGCTGTGTTTAGCTCCGGAAAATTTTACGCCGGCTGGTATCCGAAACAGTGGCTGCCGGCAAATGCCGGGGACCTGGACAAGCTGCACGACACTCTGCGTCCACATCTCCGTTACGCGGCACGCACGAGCAGGAAACTGGCGCGCGGATTATTTCACGCCATGGCGCGATTTGGTCCAAAACTCGACCGCGAACAATTGTTGCTTTCGCGTTTCGTGGGCATCGCGACCGAGCTTTTCGCTATCAGCGCCACCTGCTCCTTCGCCCAATATAAAATGGATTCGGGCGAGCCGGCCGACGAAGTCCTTTCCGTCGCCAATTACTTCTGTCGCTCTGCCAAAATGCGGATCGATCATCATTTCGCCGGCACTTCTGAAAATGTTGATAAGCGCGCTTACGATTTGACCCAGGAATTGCTGGCAGGAAAACACGAAAGTTTCCGCGAAGGGATTGTGTAACCCGTCATCCCGAGCGCAAGCCGAGGGATCCCGCGGCGAAAACTTCAAGGTACGTTCCACCGGATCCTTCGACTTCGCTGCGCTCCGCTCAGGATGACGGCCCAAGGATGGCACCCCGCCTGCTCGACGACACGCATGGTTGCGATCGTTTTCCTCGGCCTCGCCATTATCTGCGCATTGGTCTCGCGCATTCTCCTTTTGATGGCCGCCATTAATATAAGCGCCGGGTGGGCGTTTGGAGTATTTCTCCCCTTTGGTCCCCTGTTCTTTCGGCTCAATTATCCGGACGAAGCGCGGAAATCAGCGTTCTTTAGAGTGGCGACGCTTGCGTGTGTTTTCGGTTTCGTTATCTACCAGCCGCGAACATTGCACCTGCCCGGGTTTCGTGCAGCGGCCCCATCTCCGCGGCACTCAAAGCAAACCGTCGGCTATGCGATGGAAAAACCCGGCAGTTCGAAAACGATAACAGCCACTCCAACGGCGGCGCCGGCCCCGACGTTAGCACAGCGTCGTGCTGCTAACGCGACAGAGCTCGAGCGACTGCACGGAGTAGAAGCGGAACTGAAGTTGCGCAAACGCGATCTTCTTCACAGCGATACTGAAGGCAATCGCGTCTATGCAATTGATCTCGCGGCCTATAACGAAGCGCTGGCCAAAGCTACCGCCGAGAAGAACGCGCTGGCGGCTGCGAAATAATCATCCTGAGCGAAGTCCGGGGATCCCGGTACGGGAGCTTTAAGGTAACTTCTTCTTCGGGATGGCCCTCTAAGTCGCAGCCGCCCTTGATTGTTAGCCAGATTTTTGATTCAATTGTGCCGTGTGCGCTGACGATCAGGTCGCGTCGTTGACCGGAATCGATCGAGCC
This sequence comes from Verrucomicrobiota bacterium, assembly GCA_046733975.1. Classification (GTDB taxonomy): domain Bacteria; phylum Verrucomicrobiota; class Verrucomicrobiia; order Chthoniobacterales; family UBA10450; genus AV69. The sequence goes on along the minus strand of JBKPQI010000267.1, from coordinate 1,351 downwards.
GGCCGCGGCGGAGGCGTTATATTCACCACTACTCACTGGAGTGTGGTGCTGGAAGCGCAAGGTCAATCGCCTGCCGCGGAGGAGGCGCTGGAAAAACTCTGCCGAACGTACTGGCGCCCCGTCTATGGTTTCATCCGGCGGCACGGGGCCAGGCAAGAAGAGGCAGAAGATCTCACCCAGGGATTCTTTTCTCTGCTGTTGGCGCGCCGTGATTTCGATGCGGTGCGCAAGGAAAAAGGGCGGCTGCGTTCTTATCTGTTAACCGCATTGAAGCATTTCCTGGCCAGCGAGCACCGTCGTGCCACTGCGGCAAAACGGGGCAAAGGACAACAGTTGATTCCGTTGGAGGAATTGAATGCCAGCGGGCAGAGAATGATCGAAGCGACCGATCCAGTGACTGCTGAACGTCTTTATGAACGTCGCTGGGCTTTGACGTTGATGGAGCAAGTGCTGCGACGATTGAAGGACGAATACGGCGCCGCGGGTAATGCCGTATTATTTGATTCGCTGAAACAACTGCTACCGGACGAACCGGAGGCAGCGTCGCGCGTGGAGATCGCGTCACAATTGGGGATGACGGATAATGCGCTGCGGCAAGCCTTCCATCGCTTTCGCCAGCGTTATCAGGCTTTGTTACGCGAAGAGATCGGTCACACCGTCGCCGTTTCCAGCGATGTCGAAGATGAGCTGCGTCACTTGATCAAAGTCTTGCGGACGTAACGTATGCCAGAAGTCGGCGCAGTACATGATGGGGAGTGCGCAGTCGACTCTCCCATCATGACGAGCGCACCGAGGATCTGCCGAAAGTGCGGGGGAGAAATTTTTGCCGACGCACCGGAAGGCATCTGTACCGTCTGCCTCTTTGAGACTGGCCTTAATCTTCTGATTTACGATTCTGTAGCCGGGGTCGCTGACGCCGGCGTTTCATTACCAGCCAGGAAGAAATCGGACAACACAACAATCTTCGCTGACTTCGGCGACTACGAATTACTCGACGTGATCGGTCGCGGCGCGCAAGGCGTGGTCTATCGCGCGCGGCAGAAGAGTCTCAATCGCACTGTTGCCCTGAAGGTGATTGGTCTCGGCCATTGGGCTAGCGATGCGCATCTGAGACGTTTTCGCCGCGAAGCGGAATCCGCCGCCAGTTTGGATCATTCCGGTATCGTTCCTATCTACGAAGTCGGCGAGCGCGATGGCTCGTGCTACTTCAGCATGAAGCTGGTGGAAGGCGGTCAACTCGATGAGGTGACGCGACACGAGCCAATGCCACTCCGGCAGGCGGTCGAACTAATCGCCAAGGTAGGGCGAACGGTCCATTACGCCCACGAACACGGCATCCTTCACCGTGACA
>JBKPQI010000266.1:0-11196 GCA_046733975.1 Verrucomicrobiota bacterium | reverse complement strand
AAAGCCGGCACCACCGCGTCCGCGCAGCGCGGACGTCTTAACCTCGTTAAGGATGTCGACCCGCGACATGGTAACCGCTTTCTTCAGCTGTTGGTAACCGCCATCGCGGAGATAACAGTCGATGTCGGTAGTCCAATCTTCCCGGCCGATATTTTTAAATACCATTCTGCGCTCGAGAGGATGAGGCGCGGATGGTTGCGGGTTGAGGATTAACGGTTGACCGTGCAGCAGCTGCGCGGCCGACTCCGGATCGACATTTTCGTGCAGGTCGTCGTTGACCATGCACACTGGGGCGGTGCCGCAGCTGGCCAGGCATTCCACAAACTCTATGCTGAGCTTGCCGTCCTTGCTAACGAGAACTGGATCGTGCGCTCCGTTATGCCCGCGCGGGATGCCCGCAGTCGCACGAAGCTTTTCCATCAATGGGTAACTGCCGGCCATCGCGCAGCTCAGGGTCCGGCAGACGCGAATATGCGTTTTGCCCGCGGCTTTTTGCCGCAACATCGGATAAAATGTTACCAGCTCGAGAATGTTGATCGGTTCCAGCTCCAATTTTTCGGCAATCCATTTGACACCTTCGTCGCTAATGAAGCCGAAGTGTTCCTGCCACAGATGCAGCAGTGGCAACGCAGCACTGCGCTTATGCTCCGCCGGATATCGCGCCATGGCGGCGTTCACCTGCCGCTTGAATTCAGCCGGAATTTTCGTCATTTCACGAGCTTATTTGGAAGGTATCGAGCTCGATTTCGCGGCCACTTTGTCGTCCTTAAACAAAATCGTCACCGTGCCGTTTGATTGCCGATAGACATAGGTGGTGCGCTTGAGCAGCATGAAGTCTTTGGCCTCGACACTTGTTGGTGGCCCGAGGATGGATTCCACCTGCTTTTTGCTCATCCCTTCTGTGACCTGATCGACATTAGCGGGGGTGAGACGCTCGTCGGTGCAAGAAAAAAAGAGGGCGGCCAGACCAAGCCAGACGCACTGGAGAGAACCGGCCTTCATCATCGGCCAAGGTTCGTGTCTTTGCTGTCAACTTCGTCGTTCTTGAACGTGACTACGGCAAACTTGCTGCCGTCCTCGTACCGCCAGATCGTTTTCTTAAAAATAATCATGTCCTTGGTTTCGATCGTTGTCGCCGGACCAAGTACCTTTTCCACCTGCGCTTTACTCATGCCGGTGGTGATCTGGTTGTAATTATCCAGAGTGAGTTTTGATCCGGTTAAGACATTGCGATTGCACGCCGCCAAAACCAGGATCGCCGCAAAAGTTAACGAGATTATTTTCATCGGTCGCATTCTCCCATAACAAAATCCAAACTTCCCAGGATCGCCACTACATCGCTCATCATACAGCCGGGTAATAATTCCGGCAGGATGCTGAGATTAACGAAGGAAGGGGCGCGAATTTTCAGCCGGTGCGGGACACCGCCTCCGCGGCTGTTGATGTAAAAGCCGAGCTCGCCCTTCGGGTTCTCGGCCGCAAAGTAGATTTCGCCAGGTGGCGCTTTCAATCCTTCGGTCACGACCATGAAATGGTGGATCAGCTCTTCCATTTTCGTCATCACGCGGGATTTCGGCGGTAGCATATTTTTCCAGTCAGCGACGTTGATCGGACCACTCGGCAGCTTGTCGATCACCTGCGATAGAATCTTCGCGCTCTGCCGCATTTCCTCGATACGCACGAGGTAGCGGTCGTAACTATCGCCGGTACTTCCGGTGACAACGTCGAAGTCGTACTGGTCGTAATCGAGATAAGGATGTTTCCGCCGGAGATCGTGCTCGATCCCGCTGCCACGCAGGTTTGGCCCGGAGAGCGCGTAGGCGATGGCGCGATCGCGCGGGATTACGCCGATATCGCGGGTACGATCAACAAAAATGCGGTTGCGGGTCAGGAGCTTATCGCATTCATCAAGCTTCGGGCCGAAAGTCTCGAGAAAACTTTCCAGTTGAGGGATGAAATTCGCCGGCAGATCGCGGATCTGTCCGCCGACCCGAGTGTAACTGGTAGTAAAACGCGCGCCGGTGAGTAGTTCGCACAAATCGTAAATTTTTTCGCGCTCTTGAAAGGTATAGAGGAAAACGGTCATGGCACCGAGATCGAGGGCCATTGCGCCGAGGCCCATGAGATGCGCGGAAATCCGGGCGAGCTCGCAGCAAATCACGCGAATGGCTTTGCCGCGCGGCGGGATTTCCCAGCCCATCAATTTTTCCACTGCCAGGGCGTAGGCCACGTTGTTGGCCAGCGGAGCAAGGTAATCGAGGCGGTCGGTGTAGGGAACGAACTGGTTGTACTGCATGTTCTCAGCAATTTTTTCGTCGCCCCGATGCAGAAAACCAACGTCAGGCGTGGCTTTAGTGATGATCTCGCCGTCGAGTTCGAGAACGAGGCGGAGGACACCATGAGTGGCAGGGTGCGACGGCCCCATGTTGATCACCATCTTTTCGCCGATGTCGTCACCGGGTTGCTCCGCTTCTTCGTTGCGCATCGCTGCATCCGCCGCAACCACGCGAGTCACGGGATCAGGGTTTTCGATTTCGCGCGTGGTAAAAGCCATGGCGTAGGATTGGGTTTATGCTCGCGACTGGAATGGCCGGCGCAAGCCAAAAGGGGTGGAATTGTCCCGCACGTGCGATGGCGTGAATGGGGTAACACACGCGTCTCCCGTGTACCGCCAGTCCTCGCGATCGCGGACTTCTCCCGGTCGTTTGAAACAAACCGTGCGATTCCCGCTGTAAGAAGAGATTCGTTTCGGTGAGACGCCGAAATCAGGCACGCGAGACGCGTGCGCTCCCCGGAGGCGACAAATGCACTCGCAAATTTGAGTGCCACGCGCTAACAAATGCAGATGCCTCGCAAAATCGGACTTCTTTTTGCCGGACAAGGCGCGCAGGTGGTCGGAATGGGGAAAGATCTGGCCGATGCTTTTCCGAAAGCAGCTGAATTGTTTGCCGCCGCGGATTCGATTCTCCGCCGTAAATTAACCGATATTGCGTGGAACGGACCGCTGGAGGAATTGACGAAGACATCGAATTGTCAGCCGGCGCTTTTTGTTCATGGACTCGCCTGCCTTGCAGTTTTGCGCGAATTGTCGGGCGATTTTCCGATAGAAGCAGCGGCTGGTTTGTCGCTGGGAGAACTGACAGCGCACGCTGCCGCCGGAACATTCGATTTCGAGGACGGCTTGAAACTGGTGCAGCGACGCGGCGAATTGATGGACGAAGCTTGCGCGGCGACGAATGGCGCCATGGCCGCGATGATCGGGGCCGACGAAAACTCGGCGCGCGCCCTGGCCGCAGATGCCGATGTGGATGTCGCCAACATTAATTCGCCGGGACAAATCGTGCTCTCGGGCGAACGCGCGAAAGTCGAGGTCGCGGTCGCGCTGGCGAAGGAACACGGCATCCGCCGCGCGACGATGCTAAACGTAGCGGGCGCGTATCATTCGCGTTTAATGGAGAGCGCTTATGAAAAACTCAGCGAGACTTTGCTCGAGGTCCCCATGCAGGCACCGTCATTTGCAGTTTTCAGCAACGTCACGGGGGAAGCGGTTGGCACGTTGCCGGAAATTCGACGAACTTTGCAGGATCAGGTTACCGGGACAGTGCGCTGGGTCGATTGTATGGAAGGCATGCTCGAACTCGGCTGTGATCTTTTCATCGAACTAGGGCCGGGCGGAGTGCTGTGCGGATTATTGAAGCGCACGAACAAGGATGCCGAAGCGATGGCGGTGACCGACGTCGAGTCCGCGCGACGGTGTGCGGAACGGTTGCGCGCATTGTAGCCGCCTCGCTCTGTCGAGGCGATGGCCGCACACGGTCGATTCAAACGGCTAGAAAAACCCGACTATGGCGAGACGCCATTGGTCCGAGCTCTCCACGGCGGGTCTTCGACCGGACCGGCGGTACCCGCGCGACGGGTGCGCTACCCGGAAAATGGAACCAGTTGCGCGCGTGGCTCCCATCGCTAGCCTCGCCCCATGTCGTTGCAGAAGCGAATCGACGAGGATCTGAAGGATGCGATGCGGGCGAAGGACGCGGCCCGGTTGAGCGTCTTGCGGTTGCTCAAAGCCGCACTGAAAAACGCTGCCATCGAAAAAATCGGTGCCGACGGCGAGCTCAATGACGCCGATGCGGTCGCGGTGATTCGCAAGCAGGTAAAACAGCGACAGGATTCCATCGAAAGTTTTGAGAAAGGCGGACGCACTGAACTCGCGGAAAAGGAAAAAGCCGAAATCGCAGAGCTGAACAATTACCTCCCGCAGGCGATGAGCGCGGAAGAATTGCAAGAGATGGTGTCAGAGACGATCACGGAATTGGGCGCGACATCGCGTGCGCAAATGGGAGCGGTGATGAAAGCGTTGCAGCCGAAGGTGGCCGGGCGAGCAGACGGAAAAACGTTGAGCGCGGAAGTGGCACGACAATTATCCTGATGCGATGAGGCGGTTAAGCGGTCGACGATCAACGTTATTTTCCCGCTTAAACGACTCAACGCTTTAACTCTTCAACGATGTTAACGGCCATCATCGTCGCCGCCGGTAGCAGTAAGCGAGCTGGTTTTGACAAATTGGTGGCGAAAATCGCTGGCCGCCCGGTGATTCAACATACTCTGGCTGCCTTCGAGAAAGCAATCTGTGTAAGCGATGTCCTAGTCGTGTCCCGCGAAACGGTGGCGATGCGGCATTTCATTGTCAAAACGGACTTGCGAAAGATTCGCAGAGTCGTTCGTGGAGGCACGCGGAGACAGGATTCGGTGCAGGCGGGGCTGAATGCGCTCAACGCTGAAGTCGAGTTCGTGGCGGTGCACGATGCAGCGCGCCCATTGATCACGTCGCGTGAGATCGAGCGCGTGTTCGCGGCGGCGCGAAAACATGGCGCAGCGGCATTGGCTGCACCCATCACCGACACATTGAAAGTTGCCGATGCTAATCAGGTGGTCAGCGGATCAATTGATCGGGAAAACGTTTTCGGGATGCAAACGCCGCAGATTTTTCGGCGCGACTTGCTTAGCCAGGCTTACGAGCAAGTAGAAAGGGATTCCCTGACTGTGACCGATGAAGTCTCCGCGATTGAACATGCCGGCGGAAGGATTGTCATCGTGCCAGCCGAAGATCTGAATTTCAAAATCACCTACGCCGGCGATCTATTGCTGGCGGAAGCGATCTTGAAACAGCGCGCGGCGGCAGTACGAGCGTAGTGGCGGACAAAGGCGAGTTGATACAACTCGTCAACCCGAGCGTAATCGAGGGATCCCGTTGAAGTTTCCTTAAGGCTTCGCCTCGGGATCCCTCAGCTACGCTCGGGACGACCGTGAGAGATGGATGACCCGGTTTTCGAAACGAATTCAAACCAGCGGCTGTTTTGCCAGCACGTCCAAGGCCAGTTCGGCCACGGGGGCGACGTCAGCAGGCAAAAATTTTCGGCCTTTCTTGTGCAAATCGGTGACGGATTCGAGATCGGCAACGCGAACGAGCTTTCCATTTTTCCAAATGGTGGCGGAATCGTTGTACGGGCCGACGCGGCGGGGGTCGGTCCAGGTATGGATCGAGACCAGGTTCGTGGTTACGGCAGCAGCGACATGCATCGGACCGCTGTCGACGCTGATGACGAATGCAGCCGCGCGCAAGAGCCAGATCAATTGCAGAAGCGACGTTTGATTAGTCAGGTCCACGCAGTTTTCAGGCGTGGAAAATTGTAAGCCCGATTTGCCGACTATAAGCACACGAGCGGGCGCGAGCGCACGACAAAACTCCAGGATTACATTTGGACCGATCGATTTCCTGTGGCCACGGGCATAGGGATGCAGAACGACGAATGCGGGAAAAGAATCAAATCGCGGCAACGGATCACCGCTGGGGATGGGAAAACGCAAGTTCTCGCGCGAAGGCGCGCCAAACGCCTCGACCAATTTGAGGTAGCGATCCACCGCGTGTTCGTCTCGATCGACTCGCGCGATGTCGGTGTAAAAGCAACGCGAGCCTTCCCGCGCGTCGCTCATTCCGAAAATTTTTTTCGCACCACTGAACTTCGCGATCAACGCACTGCGGAATAGTCCTTGAAAATCCACGGCCACATCGGCCTGCAATCGGCGTGTCTCCCGCATCCACGGCAGCAAGCGAGCGGGCGCTCCAAATCCACTAAATTCGCCGCGTGGAAAAAGATGAACATGATCGATGTCGCGATTTCCGCGCAATAGCGGCGTCCATTCCGGATTAATGACCCAGGTTATTTCCGCATCCGGATTAGCGTCGCGAATTGCGCCAACCGCCGGCAACGTATGAACGATATCGCCGAGGGAACTCGGTTTGATGATCAGGATTTTTGAGGGCACGACTGGAATACACTCGTCCTAGCAGGCTGTTGAAACAGCGGCGCTGTCAGGAACATAGACTTGCAGTCTGTGTGCCCGGCGGGTTTAAAACCCGCTGAGATCCGAACAGCAGACAATATGTCCGCTGAGCGCACAGGGCACAGCCCTATGTTCCGAGGTGTTGCGCGCACGTTAGTTGCTTGTTTCAACGGTCTCCTAACGCCCGAGCGCGAGACGATCCGCGAGCAGACGTGGAAGGCCGGCGGCAATGATCTTCTTGCGGGCGCGTTCGATGTCGTAACGGACGCGGCGCTGCTCGATCAAGTTTTCGTCAGCATGGTAAATGCAGTAGGCTGCGCGCCAGTCCCCGTCGCGCGGTTGTCCGACGCTGCCAGCGTTGACGAAATACTTTTTGCCAAACTCGACATGAATTTGTTCGTTCTGGGTGCGGCGAGCGCGTTCATCGCGGATAAAGGCGCACTGGATGTGAGTGTGGCCAAAAAAACAGACAGTGGTGTGTTGGTAAGTGAAACTGGCGGCGGCATCGAGATCGCGAAAGACGTAACCCCATTGCGAGGGAGTATCGAGGGTGGCATGCACAATGGTGAAATCCCGCACCTGGCGCTGAAAACGTAAATCGCTCAGCCATTCACGGTGCTCGTCGGTCAACTGCTCGCGCGTCCACGTCATGGCGCGCTCCGCCATTTCGTTGAAATCGCCGGTCGCCTCGGGCTGCGACGCCTGCTCGTCGTGGTTGCCTTTCACGGTTGGGCAATCCAGATCGCGCACAATCTCGACGCACTCACGCGGGTTGGCGTTGTAGCCGACGACGTCGCCCAGGCAAATAAAATGCGTGCAGTGATGTTCGCGCGCGTTTGCGATTACTGCCTCGAGCGCCTCAAGGTTTCCGTGCACGTCACTGAAAATGGCGAACCGCATTTAGTGAATTCTTTCGTCCGCAGGCAGGTTGAGACGCTCTTCCATGGCGCGGAGTTGGTTGATCAAACGCGGGAGGCGTTCCTTCTCGCCACGCTGATACAGAGCGCGTAACCGATCATACGCCTCCCGTTCGCGGCCTTCGCAATAGGAAAGTTCGTAGGCGGAAAAGCGTTCGTCGTAGGAGGCGTGCCCGGGAAGACGCGAAGCTTTTTCAAAGTTGTCGGCAGCGCGGGCATGATCGTGAAATTTGTCGCGATATAATCGCGCCAGCGCTTCGTAAAGCTGCGGCTTCTCCGGGTTGTGCGCGATGCCGCGAATCAAAAAATCCTCGCCCAACTTCAGATACTCGGACTGCAACCGGCGGCGAGTGGCAGGAGATTTCGATTCATCTTCCAACGCCGCCGTTCCAGCGTTCCACGCCATGTGCCACCCCGCCATTTCCCAGAAAAGGATTGCGCGGGGCTGTATTTCGGTTGCCTGGCGCAAGCGGAGCAAAAGGGAGGTCCAATCGGTCCGCTCCCAGGCGGAGTAGGCGTCGATGAAAAGTAAATCGGCGATGACCGAGCGAAACCCGCCGAGCACGGCGACAAAGGCCGACTGGCCAATTTTTTCGCGGAGGTCAAGGGAGAGAGGAGCAGGCGCGTTTTGCTGATAAAGCGACTCCATTTTCAATTTTGCCGGGACAAAACCTGCCAGAATGACGATAAGCGCGAGCAGGAGCTTCATAGTTCGCGTTGGGCAAAGATGGCAATTCCGATCACGAGATATCCGACGATGTAAAGGGCGCCGAGTCCAAGCAGTTTTATGAATGCCAGACTGGAAAGCGCGGTGCCAGCGATGATCTGATCGCTCAGGTTAAAGGTCTGCAGGTCGGGAAAAAACAGGATGACGATCGCGAGAAAAGCGCGGACCCACCAGCCGGTGGCATGTTGATGCAGCCAGTAATCGCGCGCGATCGCTTCGAGATGACCAACGAGATAAACCATGCTCATGGCGCTGATGGTAAAAATATTTGAAGTGGCAAAACTGGAAATGCAGAGTGTTGCCGAAGCCAGCACAGCAGCCTTGGTCAGGATAAGCAGCAATGCAAAAACCAGGTCCTGATTGACGCCGGCCTGGTGCAGCGCGATGAGAGCGCGCTCTAGTTCTTCCGGAGGCGATTGCGCCATCTGCTGCATTGTTTCCTGAACCGCCGATGCTTCTCGCAAATGGATGGCGGCGAAACAGAGAATACTCATGGCGATAAGCGAGATCGCGAGTAGCCCGAACGCACCCAAAAATTTTCCCAGCATGTACTCGAATCGTCGAACTGGTTTGGCCAGCACACTGTAGATCACGCGATCCTCCAAATCCCGTGGCAGTAATTGCGCGGTGGCGACTATCGCCAGCATGCTGAGAAAGAAATTGATCGCTCCCAGCGCGATGTCTCGTGTCACTTGCAACTCCTGTTGAAACGAAATCCGCGCGATGAAGGAGGAGCTGATGATGAGAACGAGCGCGAAGAGAACCAGCACATAGAAAACGCGAAGCCGCGCCAGCTCGATAAAAGTGGTGCGGGCAATCGCACCAATGCGACCCAGAGAGGAACTCATTCGTCGGGCGTTTCGGTCACCTTGAGAAACAATTGCTCGAGAGAGGTCTGCGGCTTACGGCGCAACACCACCCGTCCGTTGACCGAGACGATCTCGCGCTCGAGCTGATCGAGAAATTCCGGCGTTGCATTTTCGACCACGAACTCGGTTTGATTTTCAATTGCGAGCAGCTCTTCGAGCGGACCTTCCCGAATCAATTTGCCGCGATGCAAAATGCCCACGCGATCGCAAACCTCCTGCACCTGGGTGAGCAAATGTGAGGAAAGAAGAATGGTCGTGCCCTCGCGCTTTAAGGAAGCAATTAGATTTTGAATATCGCGCGAACCTGCGGGATCGACTGCGGCGGTCGGTTCATCCAATATGAGAATTTTCGGTCGATGGATCAGCGCCTGGGCTAAACCGATTCGCTGCAACATTCCCTTTGAATAGGTGCCGAGACGCGCGTCAGCAGCCCGCGTCAGTCCGACGATCTCCAGCAACTCAGTAATGCGCGATTTGCTCTCACGCGATCCCAATCCGCTGAGCCGGGCATGAAACCGCAGCGTCTCCGTCCCGCTAAGAAATTTGTGGAAATAAGCGTTCTCTGGCAGGAACCCGATGTCGCGGCGCACCGCCACGGTGGAATGATCGCGGCCAAAGACGGTGACATTGCCGGCCGTCGGCTGAATCAGGCCAAGAATAATTTTTAAAGTCGTGCTTTTGCCGGAGCCGTTTGGACCGAGCAAGCCGTAGATTTCGCCGGGAGCGATTGCCAGATTCAGATGTTGCAAGGCTACGACCCGCCGCCTCCGAAACGGTGTGGGAAATACCTTGCTTACGTCGCTAACGCGAATGGCCGATTCGGTCATATCCGGATTTCGAAGCCGTGCGTATCGGGTGGCGTTGTCAACGCGTTCATCGATTCCTTTCCAATCAAGGAACCGAGTTCGCTTTGTCGGATACCTTCCAAAAATGCGTCTACTTCTTCTGGTTCACCATTGGCCTGTAATTCGACTCGACCATCACTCAGGTTGCGCACCCATCCGGTGACGATGAATCCCTTGGCGATCTGCCTGACCGAATAGCGAAAACCGACCCCCTGCACTCTACCCTCGTAAAACACCTGGACCGCTTTCATAATAACAACTGCCGCCTACTAATCCGCAGCAGCCCGCTGTTGTCTAGTAGCACAGGTGGATGGCCGCTCTGCCGCGCGATCTCGAATGAATAGGCTTCGCCGCCTAATTAGCATTGAGCAAGGGACTGCTCGATCCACCTTTTCAGCATTCCCAAGTCATCGCGAAGATACTACGGCAACGTTAAGGCGTGGCGGACGGTTCCGACCCCGGAATCGGTGTCGGCTCCGGCTGATCTTCCGGCAACGGCGGAGGCGGCGGAAGGAAACGCGGATCAACGATGTTGTGACGAAACCGCGACTGCCGACCCGATTCGCCGGTGCTCGTGCCGGTGATGGGCGGGGTTGGATTGATCGCTGCTTGCACTACTTCCCGCGGCGCTGCGTGAATGTCCTCGCTGGCGACGTATCCTTGCAGGCCATTCGACAGCTGAACCTTGCTATATCCAAACGCTGGCCGAACCACTACCACCAGTGTTCCCTCGGCCAGTTTCTCGTTCGGACCATTAGCTTGCTGGGGTCCATAACGATAGAACTCCGCTTCCTTCGCGCTCACAACGTAGTATTGGCCGCTATGGGAGGCGGCCGGTCCTGTCTGGTTTGCTGGCGTCGAACAGCTCGCTCCCGACAGCGCGAGCAGGATAAGCAAACCACCCAGGAAACAGTTGGAACCGTTCATCGACAGGCCGTTGCAAAGCTAATCCTATTCCCCGCCCCGCCAGACGACGCAAAACTTGCGTCGCTCGGAACTACTTGCAGTCTGTGCGACCAGCGGGTTTGAGACCCGCTGCGGAACCTAGCGGCCGCAAAACTTTTCGCGGCCACGCGCACAAGGCGCAGTCCCAAGTTCGAAGCCGTTGCGCGTGCTTTGCTTTTAAACAGTCTGTTCGGGAGACACAAAATGGTCTCTTCTCCGTTCGGGAGAAGACTCGGTCGGGGGTTATATTAACAGCGCCGCCAATCTACTTGTAGGAATAGATAAGGCAAAAACTGCTCGACCCGCCCTCGACCAGATCAACCGACACAAAATATTGACCGCTGTCAGTTGGCGAAAATCCAGCCGCCGCCCGGTCACCGCCGTCGTAATGGTCTGTCGTCAGCAGCTTGCCGCTTTCATCGTAAACGTTGACCGCGATTTTCCGGGCCGGGTCGGTCGTGCCAACGGCAAACCAATACTGATTGCCAGCGTAGAGATTGACTGCGATCAAAGCATGATCCTGCGATTTTAACGTGCCACACCAATGG
>JBKPQI010000265.1:0-5773 GCA_046733975.1 Verrucomicrobiota bacterium | reverse complement strand
CAAGAAAGCGGCGTAACGGATTCGCCAGCACATCTCGGCGTTAAAATAATGGACGCCCAAGTAAGGGCGGAGACGCGGCTGTTGGAGGTTTAGGCTTCTAGCCTGATCTGGCCGCGAAGCATCTTGCTTCGCGACGCACCGGAGCTGGCAGGCTGGAAGCCTGCCGGACCGAGTCAGGCAAGACGCCTGACTTCTATGACGGCCGTTCTTGTCCCTCCACTTACCCTTCCAAATACGAATTCTGGATAGTCAGACGAATCATCTCTCGGGTCATGTCGATCTCACTCAAACCGCAGCACTTGAAGCGTTACCACCAGATCGCGTGGCTGCTGATGAAATACGGCCGGTCCGACTTGGTGAGAGATGTGGGACTCGAAGAAACATTGACCGCTGAAGAACGCATCACGCCAAAGGAAGCGGCGAAAGCGGACGAATTGGCTGCGGATTTGGAAAAGCTCGGTCCAACCTTCGTAAAACTGGGACAACTCTTGTCCACGCGCGTCGAACTCCTGCCACGTGCTTATCTCGATGCGCTTTCTCGTTTGCAAGATGAAGTCGAGCCGTTCGGCTTCGGCGAGGTTGAGAAGATCGTCACATCCGAGCTTGGAATCAGGATGTCGAAAGCTTTTTCCGATTTCGAATCAACACCGATCGCGTCAGCTTCACTGGGCCAGGTGCATGTGGCGCGACTTCGGGATGGCAGGGCAGTGGCAGTGAAAGTGCAGCGGCCGAACATCCGCGAACAAATGGTCGAAGACCTCGATGCGCTCGAGGATATCGCTGAATTCCTCGATAACCGCACCGAGTTCGGACAGCGTTATGAGTTCACCCGGATGCTGGAAGAGCTGCGCAAAAACCTGATGCGAGAGCTCGATTACCGTCAGGAAGCGCATAACCTCTCGGCTTTTCGCGAACAACTCAAAGATTTTCCGCACCTCATCGTCCCCGCCCCGGTTGCCGACTACAGCACTTCGCGAGTTCTGACGATGGAATATGTGCCGGGCACGAAGATCACGAAAGTAAGTCCGCTCGCGCGCATGGAAATCGACGGCGAAACTCTGGCGGAAGAGCTGTTTCACGCCTATCTCCAGCAAATTTTGGTCGATGGATTTTTTCACGCTGACCCTCACCCAGGAAATGTTTTTCTCACGCCCGATCACCGCATCGCACTGCTCGACCTTGGAATGGTGGGCCGGATCATGCCGCGTCTGCAGGAGGATTTGCTGCAGTTATTGCTCGCCATCTCCGAAGGTCGCGGGGAAGACGCTTCCCAAATCGCAATCAAGATCGGAGAACCGCGGCACGAATTCGATCAAGCGGAATTTAGTCGGCGCATCTCTGAAATCGTCGGGCAACAGAAAACGGCGACGGTAGAACAAATGCAGGTCGGCCGGCTGGTGCTTGAAGTCACAAAATGCGCCGCCGACTGCCAGATTCGTGTGCCACCGGAACTGACGATGCTCGGCAAGACTTTGCTTAATCTCGACCAGGTCGGACGCGCATTGGCACCACAGTTCGATCCCAACGCCAGCATTCGACGCAATGCAGCGGAAATTTTGCAACAGCGCGTCTTGAAGACGTTGTCGCCCGGAAACCTGTTCGGCGGAGTCCTTGAACTGAAAGACTTGATACAACGCTTACCGGCACGATTGAACCGATTTTTCGATTCCCTCGCCAACAACCAATTCAAAGTCTCAGTTGACGCTATCGACGAGAAAACATTAATCGTCGGGTTCCAGAAGATCGCGAACCGAATCACCGTTGGTCTGATCATTGCCGCGCTGATTATTGGCGCAGCGCTATTAATGCGGGTCGAAACCAGTTTTCGGATCTGGGGTTACCCCGGACTGGCGATTATTTTCTTCCTTTTCGCGGCCGGCGCGGGCGTTGTTCTTCTGTTCAACATTTTGTTCTACGACAAATCGAAGGGCGATTAACAGCCTCCGTCATCCCGAGCGAAGTCGGAGGATCCCGAGGCGTTTCCTTAACCTTTCATCGGGGCATCCCTCGGCTCTGCTCGGGATGACGGCAATGGGATCGCCTCAAAATCAGGGCTCGATCACCGGATAAACATTCTCCGTCTCGCCGGTGTCGATGCCTTCTTGTAACCGGCTGTGGCGGCTGCCGTAGAAAAAATAAATGAAGAGTCCGATGGCGAGCCAGACAAAGAAACGGATCCAGGTCTCCAGCGGCAGACTGAACATCAGCGCAAAGCACATGATCACTCCGAGGATCGGGAAAATCGGTACTAACGGCACTCGAAACGGTCGAAGGCGCCCGGGGCTCCTGCGGCGAAGGACAATCACTCCCAGACAAACCAGAATAAAGGCAAATAAAGTTCCGATATTCGTAAGGTCGGAAAGTGAGCCGATGTCAGTCAGCATCGCGACGCCACCAACGATAATGCCGGTCCAGATCGTGGTTATGTGTGGCGTTCGAAAGCGCGGATGAATCCGGGCAAAATACCGTGGCAGCAACCCGTCACGGGCCATGGCCATGAAGATGCGAGGTTGTCCGAGCTGAAAAACAAGTAGGACCGACGTCATGCCGGCGAGAGCACCGGCGCTAACGAGAGCTTGCGCCCAGGGTTTGGAAGCGAACGCTGTCGCCACCGCCGCCGAGTCTCCCAGATAAATTGTATATTTTTTGATCCCAGTCAGCACTCCCGACATCAAAACGTAAAGAAGAGTGCAGATGAAAAGGCTGGCCATCATTCCGATGGGCAGATCGCGTTGCGGATTTTTCGTCTCCTCCGCAGTAGTCGAAACAGCGTCGAACCCGATGTAAGCAAAAAAGACAATTGCGGCTCCACTCATCACTCCGCCAAATCCGTTCGGGACGAATGGATGCCAATTGGTCGGGTTCACCATGAAAGAACCAAAGGCGATGAAAAATACAACGACCGCCACCTTGACGATAACAATCGTAGTATTGGCCCGAGCGCTTTCCCGAATTCCGTAAACCAAAAGAATGGTAACAAGGATTACGATGACAAGCGCCGGCAGATTGAGCGCAATAGTATGACCCCCTATCACTGGCAGGGTCGTTGATGAAAAGTCTTTGAGCGCATCTCCCCCGGTTGCGAGGACAGTGACCGCCGTGTCATGGTCCGTGATCGTCCAGAGCGGAAATTTTAGTCCGAACAAACTTCCGCATAATTTGACAAAGTATCCCGACCAACCAACAGCGACGGCCATGTTACCGACGGCATATTCGAGAATGAGGTCCCACCCGATGATCCAAGCGATGATCTCGCCAAGGGTGGCGTAAGAATAGGTATAGGCGGATCCTGAGACCGGAATCATCGCCGCCAATTCCGCATAACAAAGAGCGGCAAAACCACACGCCATCGCGGCGACAATAAACGAAAACACAATGGCGGGGCCTGCTCCGGGACGACCGAACGCGATCTCACTATGACTGAGCCAAGCCTGAAAAAAATTGAGCAACGGTGTCTTCCAAAGCGACGGCGCTAATTGTTCCCCGGCAGCGGCGGTACCGGTGAGCCCGAAAATTCCGGTGCCGATAATAGCGCCGATCCCGAGCGCGGTCAGGTCCAGCGCGGTCAACGAGCGCTTCAACTGCCGTTCGGCTCCCTGCGCCTCGCGCATTAAGAGATCCGGACTCTTGGTTCGAAAAAGTTTGCCCATTAAGTATCGCACTGGGTTGCCACGCCGGCGCCATCGTCGACTTCTCACGCAAATCGGTCAATGTTTAGTTTCCCTTCTCTGGCCTGCAACTAGCTGCTAAGTCGGCCTGTGTCAGCGTTATTCACCGCGAACTGTATCGCGAGCGTGGTCTTCAGCGCCTTCGGATTCGTTGTTTTTACCTATGGCAAACGCATGCGGTATTGGACGCCGATGGTTTGCGGTCTCGCGCTGATGTTACTGCCACTATTTGTAGCTGATCTCGCGCTATTAATCAGCAGCGCACTTCTGGGAGCAGCCGCGATCGTTTTTCGCCATACCTAATCTGCGCCGGCAAAACCCGCCTACACACCCGTCGGATTTTCTCGGATCGATGTATCGGCGCTTGTGTCAAGCGCCGAAATGATCCGAGAGGTGCTTGGCAAAAGCGCCTCCACAACCGATTAGCGAGCGGCGGAGTCGTCCTTCCGCATTCAGGATCGACTCTCCGATCAAATCTTTTACCATACTTAAATGGAAGAGCAGTCGCACATCGTTGCGGCCGAGGCTGGAGTTACTGCCGTACTGGAACCACCGCGTTGGCGTTTTTTCTCGCGCCGTCGGAAATCACGGCCGCCGCCTCTGCCCTTTTGTGAAAATTGCGGCGCCAGCATGAGCGGCCCGTTTTGCGCGCAATGTGGCCAGCATGCGGTCGATTACCGACGCTCTTTTGGCCACGTTTTCGCGGATGTTCTGGATTCATTCCTGAATTGGGATTCGAAATTCACCGTCTCACTTTGGCTGTTGATGTCGCGTCCGTGGAAATTGACCATTGATTTTTTGTCTGGAAGGCGCGTCCGGCACATGCACCCGCTGCGCCTCTACTTGCTCATCAGTATCGTGTTCTTCTTCGGAGTTCACGAATTGGCAAAGCAGGCAAACTTCAATTCCAGACATGCAAAAGCTCTAACTCCGGAAGAAAAGGCGCAGCTCGAGACCAAACTGGAAAAACTACCGCCTGGCGTCCAGTCCAAGGTCAAAAAGGAGATTGAAGATGCCACCAAGCCGCAACCCTCCCCCGACGCAAACGTCAACGATAAGGATGAACCGCTTTTCGATGCCGGCACAGATCAGGAGGAGAGAAATGCGTCACCTTTCGAAAAATGGCTGAACCGGCGGCTCAAAGAGAAAATCGGAGAGCACGGCGTCAATTTTAAAGTCTTGTTTCTGGCCGTGACCGGGAATTTGCCGGTGATGATGCTTTGCTGCATTCCGCTTTTCGCCTTCGTCTTGAAATTTCTCTACCTGTTTCGCCGCATCTTCTATATCGATCATCTTATTTACGCGCTCCACATTCACGCCTTCGCTTATCTCGCGATTCTGCTCATTGGCTTCATCTTCGCGGGGCTAATACACATTGCACCGGCGATCAGCGGATGGGTCATGGCACTCCTCATCATCACGGCAGTAACGCAGCTTCTTCTCTCGATCCGACGCGTTTACCGTCAGGGCTGGCTCATGAGCATATTCAAATTTATCCTTGGCGGATTCATTTATTTGATCGTTCTCGGTCTTGCTGTGGGCGCCACCTTTATCGTCACGATCGCGCTGCCCGATTAGGTAGGTTATCACAGCGTTGTAGCCGTCGGCCTGTGGGCGACGCCCCTCCCACATGGAGGCGGCTACAGCTTTAAAAGCGACGCTTATTGATCAGCTCGCACGCTTTCGCGGCATTTTTTGTCACCCCGAGCGTCAGCCGAGGGATCTCTCGATTTTCTTTCAAAGTGAGCGATGTCTCGTCTTCGCTGGACATGACAGGCAGGAAAAACGCCTGCGGCGCAGCATGGACTACAACTATTGATTACACTGCCGCACTAATCAGTTGCCGCGCTTTGGCCAGCGCCTCCGCGATTTTGCTCGGGTCTTTTCCAGCACCGCGCGCCGAATCGGGTCTTCCTCCACCTTTGCCGCCAACGATCGGAGCGACCTGCTGGATCAATTCATTCGCCCGCACGGCAGCGTCCTTCGGAACACCAGCGACAAGATCCACTCGACCGTTGGAGGCGCTGGCGAGAAAAATTGGTCCGGAGATTTTCACCTTCAAGGCATCAACAATCGCCTGTAACAAATTGCCGTCGGCGTTTGGA
>JBKPQI010000264.1:0-17374 GCA_046733975.1 Verrucomicrobiota bacterium | reverse complement strand
TTCCAGCAGCGGTCCCAGCCGGACTGGGGTTGTCTGCACGGGCTGGGATGACCCGGCTTGAGGGCGCCGATTAAGATTAACGACTTCTGTCGTCTCGTTGCTCTTTGATCTCGTCCCAAATCGCATCTAACTCCTCGAGATTCGCATCACCGAGTTTTCCACCTCGTGCGCACAATCGATCTTCCATTTCGTTGAAACGCGCGATGAATTTGTCCGTCGCGGCTTGGAGCAAACTCTCGGCATCGAACTGGCATTTTCGCGCTAGGTTCACCACCGCAAATAACAAATCGCCAATTTCATCAGCGATCATCCGATTATCGGTCGAGGCAAGTGCCGTCTTCGTTTCGGCCAGTTCTTCATCCACCTTTGCGATAACGTCCCTCAACTCCTTCCAGTCAAAATTTACCCGAGCGACTTTCTTCTGCGCTTTTTCTGCGCGCATCAACGCCGGAAGCGCCTTCGGTAAACTGCCGAGATAATGGCTGGCATTCTTCTTCTCGGCGTGCTTCATCGCCTCCCATTGTTTGAGAACTGCGCCGGCATCTGTAACGGCAGTCATTGCAGCAAAAACATGTGGATGCCGCCGGATCAATTTCTCAGTTACCTCAGCAATAACGTTGTCGATATTGAAATGGCCGGCTTCGCGCGCGATCTCGGCGTGCATCACCACCAGCAAAAGAAGGTCGCCCAGTTCTTCGCGAAAATGCGCTTCATTCTTCGACCGCGCTGCTTCCGCCACTTCATAAGCCTCTTCAAGGGTTGCGGGCAGGAGCGATTCGTTGGTTTGCTCCCGATCCCATGGACAACCGCCCGGTGCACGCAGGCGCGCTACAATCTGGCAGAGTTTTTCGAACGGTGCTAAATCCGCCACAACGAGCGATGGGCGCCGAACTCCGTGATTTCACCGGAGGACTTCTTGCCCACGTAAATGGTGATGCCAATGACGCAGGCGAAGGTAGCGATAAAAACGCCCGCCACCAGCCACGACGGGATGTGACCGACGCGCAGTGCGTGATAAAGCGAGCGTCCACCGGTGATCGGCTCAGTCGCATGCAGAAAAATCTTTGTCACCCACGCCACCATGATGAGCACGAAAATGAACACGTAATTGCGTTTTAGGCGGCGCCCGATGGCTTCGAGTTTCGAAATCTTGAAGGAGGGCAGGATCAGATCCTCACACACCAGCTTTTTCCATTCACCTTGGAGCATCTGACGATTTTCCATCACCATCGGGACGAGAAAGTGTGCTTCCAACATGCGCACCCGCGCGCGGAAAGCGTCGTAAAAACGGTAGCGTCGAGCCTCGATCCAGAGCATGACCCAAACGATCGCGAGGTTGAAAAAGAAAATGATGTGCGGGACTTCGCGATTAGAAAAGGCAATGGTGATAATGGCGGTGCTGCTGGTAATGGCCCAGTTGGTTGTGATATCGAGCCGTTGCCGCCAGACCATGATGCGCCCGAGCTCGCCCCGATAAAAATGCGACATGGCGTTGACGTAGCCGGGATCATAGATGCTTCGTTGCAACGAAATGGTTGCTTCGTCGTTCG
Source organism: Verrucomicrobiota bacterium (assembly GCA_046733975.1). Lineage (GTDB taxonomy): Bacteria > Verrucomicrobiota > Verrucomicrobiia > Chthoniobacterales > UBA10450 > AV69. The sequence goes on along the minus strand of JBKPQI010000264.1, from coordinate 15,824 downwards.
AAGTGGGCGCGGTGTTTTCAGTTGCCACAGTTCTTCGGATAAGTGGATAACTGCTTCGCCTCAATAATCCAACTTTTCTCTACGGCCATTGCGCTCGCGGATATTCTGGATGAACGGCAGGTCGCATTGCAGTTGAGATCGCGCCGGCAACCGAGCGCAATCCGGCAGCTCGTCGCTCTGCTTGAGAACACAGGGCGCGTCACACGACTCGCAGCCACAACCGCAACGGACTTTATCGCGATCCTGCGCGAAGCCGCGTCATTTTGATTCGTTCAACAAACGATCGCGGGCACGATCGAGGATTCGGCGCTCGTTGGCAGTGAGACTGCCAATGCCTGACCGGGCGATTTTATCGAGAATGGGATCGACCGATTCGGAAATGTCATCATCGTCGCGGCGGGGCACAACCGGTTTGGGCACGACCTTAAACTTCGGTTTCGGCTGCAGCCGAGTCTTGAGGTTTTCCCACCAGACCAACTCTGGCCCGACTCCACGGAGCCGGACAAAGCAAAATCCAACCGCGATGCTGGTTAACAGCACCGCCAAATCGGTCCAGGCGTTATAGGCTAAGAGCTGCAGCACGTAGATCGTACCTAAAATGACCGCGCTCCATTTCGCCGTGATGCGGAGGAGCAGTTCAGCCGATGGATAAATCGTGGCAAACGCCACAAAAACTCCGAAATGCAATGCAACCGAGCCGGCAAGCCCGGTCCGTTGCCCCAATCCCCACACGGTCAGGAGAAGCGAGGGGATCAAAAGCAGGGCCGCGTATAGAGCAATGTAAGCGCGCTGACCAATGAACCGTTCGACTTCGCGGCCGAACACAAACAGCATGTACATTTCGATTGCAAACCAGAGCAGCATGCTGGGCGAATGCACAAACGCGTAAGTGGCCAGACGCCAAATCTGGCCTGCGCCCAGAACCCGCGTGCTGTCGAAAAGCATGAAGTTGAGCACAGCACCGCCGCCTGCGGCCACAGCCAGGCAAGTAAGAATGGCGACCACCACGTGTACCGCCACGAGTATGGTCGTGACGTCTACGGGGAAACGACCCATCCACGTCACCGGTCGATAGTCATCGGAGGTAGTGACTCCGAACATATTCCAATAATCGCATTCGGGTTTTGCAAGCGCAAGGGGATGGAAGATCAACATTCATGTTCGCTTCTGTTTGAAGGTCGATCGGCCGCTCCTGAGGCGATGTTGAGGAAATAGCGGCTAAGCCGCCGTAAATTCGGCATTGCCTGCGAACCGGCCAATCCACGCGAAAAAATTCTTGGAGAAGCAGCGGAAGCGAGGGAGATTCGTCCCCCGCGCGGTCGGGTCGGGTCCGACAAAACCCAGATCGCCGGATATTTCGATGAACAACCCTGCGCCTGCCATTTTTCCTCCGGCCGGAATCGGCGATCGCAAACCCGCGAATCAAGCCGTGCTGGATTGGGTGCACGAAGTCGAGTTGCTGACCCGACCGGAAAACATTTTCTGGTGCGATGGTTCGCAGGCGGAAAAGGAATTCCTGATCTCGGAATCGTTAAAGCAGAATGTCCTGTTCAAATTGAACGAATCGAAATTGCCGCGCTCGTATCTGCATCGTTCCAATCCAAATGACGTCGCCCGAGTCGAGCAATTCACATTTATTTGCAGTCCGACAAAGGACGAAGCCGGTCCGACGAACAACTGGAGCGAACCGGCCGCGACCTATTCGAAATTGCACGGTTTGCTCAAGGACGCCATGCGCGGCCGGACCATGTTTGTCATTCCCTACATTATGGGGCCGCCCGATTCGCCTCTGACCAAGGTTGGATTCGAAATCACCGATTCCAAATACGTGGTCCTGAGTATGCGAGTAATGACCCGGATGGGAGAGATCGCGGTCAAGCGCCTCGGCAGCGATCCAAAAGGGGAATGGAATCGCGGCGTGCATTCACTCCTCGATGTTAATCCGGAGCGGCGCTACATCTGTCATTTTCCGCAGGACAATACCATCATCTCAGTCGGCTCCGGCTACGGCGGAAATGTTTTGCTCTCGAAGAAATGTCTGGCCTTGCGGATCGGTTCCTATCTCGCGCGCTCACAAGGGTGGCTCGCCGAACACATGCTGATTCTCGGAGTCGAATCGCCGGAAGGAAAAAAACATTACGTCGCGGCCGCGTTCCCGAGCGCATGCGGAAAAACGAATTTCGCGATGTTGATTCCGCCGAAACATTTCGCCGGCTGGAAAGTCACGACCGTTGGCGATGACATCGCCTGGATGCAGATTCGGGACGGCCGTTTGTGGGCGGTAAATCCCGAGAACGGTTATTTCGGTGTCGTGCCGGGGACGAGTTACAAATCGAACCCGAACGCGATGAAATCGATTGAGCGCGATACCATTTATACCAACGTAGCGTTGACCGATGACGGTGACGCGTGGTGGGAAGGCAAGGATGGTCCGCCTCCGGCGCACGCGATCGATTGGCGAGGCAATGATTGGACGCCGGCTTCGAAGGAAAAAGCGGCACACCCGAATAGCCGTTTCGCCACTCCCATGCGCAATAATCCGGTGCTGGATCCGCACGTCGAAGATGGCGACGGCGTTCCGATCAGCGCCATCGTTTTCGGTGGGCGGCGCAGCGACACCATGCCACTGGTCTTTCAAGCACGCGATTGGGAACACGGCACCTACATCGGCGCAACCATGGGCTCGGAGATGACCGCGGCCGCTGTCGGGGGCATGGGGCAGGTACGGCGTGATCCCATGGCAATGTTGCCGTTTTGCGGATACAACATGGGCCGATACTTCCAGCATTGGCTCGAGGTCGGACCGTGCTTAACAAACCCTCCGCTCATTTTCCATGTGAACTGGTTCCGGAAAGGGGCTGACGGAAAATTCCTCTGGCCCGGCTTCGGAGAAAACATGCGCGTCTTGAAATGGGTGATCGACCGTTGTGAAGGCCACGGCGGCGCGGCGGAAACAGAAGTGGGTTTTATCCCGCGTCCGGACGATTTCGATTTAGCCGAATTGGATATCACTCGCGAAACCATGCGACAGCTTTTCACCATCAAACCCGAGGAATGGAAGAAAGAACTCGAAGCGCAGTCCGAATTTTTCAAAACACTCGGCAAAGACATGCCGGCTGCGCTTCTGGCGCAGCACGAAAAGGTCAAGGCGCGCTTCGCGACGTAAGCTGTAGCCGTCGCCCGATGGGGTGACGCGTCCTCCGCAGAAATTTGCGAAGCCGATCGCATTCTGGAATAATTTCCAGTGGGTTCGACGGTCGAAGACAAAAGCTGCGTCACTGCGCCTCCCGAGCGGGGGTGCATCGAAATCCGGGGTGCACGCCAGAACAACCTCAAGGGCATCGATCTCGATCTTTCGCTCGGAAAATTGACCGTCGTCACTGGACCGAGCGGTAGCGGAAAATCCTCGCTCGCCTTCGACACCATCTACGCAGAGGGCCAGCGGCGTTACGTCGAAACCTTCAGCCCCTACATGCGGCAATTTCTCGATCGCATGGACAAACCGCGCGTCGATGACATTCGGGGTATTCCGCCGGCCATCGCCATCGAGCAATCCAATTTGGTCAAAACCTCACGCTCGACTGTCGGCACCATTACCGAGATTAACGACTATCTGAAATTGTTCTGGGCGCGCGTGGCCCACGCTTTTTGTCCGAGCTGCGGGCGCGAAATTCGACCGGAAACCGCCAAATCGATTGCCGATCAGGTGCTATTCCACTTCTGTCGTCCCGAGCGAAATGAACCCAAGCGGAATGCAGCCGAGGGAGCCCGAGATGAAACTTTTAGGGTAACGCAACGGGATCCTTCGACTACGCTCCGGTTGGCTGCGGATGACGGCGGGAGCGCGGCTAAAACCGTTCTCATCACTTTCTGGGTCGCTGTTCCGGCCAAAACCAAGCCGCGCGAATTCTTCGGATTTCTGCAACAGCAAGGTTACCTCCGGATCTGGCTCGACGACGAAATCGTCCGCGTCGACAGCGATGCAAAGATCGAGCGCCTGGGCGCGCGCGTTCAGGTCATCCAAGACCGGATCACGCTAACGCGAGATAATCGTGCGCGCTTAACTGAAGCAATCGAGACGGCGCTCCGTTTTGGAAAAGGGAAGATCAATGTTATCGGAATCTCAGAAAATGCTCAACGCCGAACGCTCAACACCCAACCTCCGACTAATCACCTCTCACCAATCAGTTGTCACGAGTTCCCTTTCTCCACCGGCTGGCACTGCCCGCATTGCGATCTGGATATTCGTTCGCCTTCGCCGGGACTTTTCAGTTTCAACAACCCGCTTGGCGCCTGTCCCGAATGCCGCGGCTTCGGGCGCACCATTGCCATCGATCTAAACCGCGCCCTTCCCGATCGTTCGCTTTCCATCGCACAAGGCGTGGTGCGCGTTTTCCGCGGACAGGAAATGGGCGAATCACAAAAGGATTTGCTGCGGGCGTGTGCGAGAGAAGAAATCGACATACACCGGCCGTTCGAGGAATTGCCGAAAGCCGATCAGGACTTCGTCATTAACGGCGAAAAACGCAGCGGCGAATACACGGACGAAGATTACGAGGACGATCGTTGGTATGGCGTGCGCGGATTTTTCCGCTGGCTCGAATCCAAGACTTATAAAATGCACGTGCGCGTGCTGCTCAGCCGGTATCGCGCCTATGTGAAATGTCCGAGCTGCGAGGGCGGCCGTTATCGACCCGACGCGTTGAACTACAAAGCTGTAGCCGCGGTCTCTGACCGTCAAGGCACGCCCAACGCCGCTCACAAATCGCCGCTACAGCTCAGTCTTCCTGAATTCGCTGCACTCCCTATTTCTGATGCCCGCGAGTTCCTAACGCGAATTGAGCTGCCGCCATTCGATTCCACCGCCGAGATGTTGCGCAACGAGATTTGCGCACGACTGCGCTACCTTTGCGAAGTGGGCGTCGGTTATCTCACCCTCGACCGGTCGACGCGCACGCTCAGTGGCGGAGAAATGCAGCGAGTTAATCTCACTACCTGCCTCGGCGCATCGCTAGTCAACACTCTTTTCGTCATGGACGAGCCGAGCGTCGGATTGCACCCGCGCGATGTCGGCCGGCTGATCCGCGTAATGCACAATTTGCGCGACAAGGGTAATAGCCTGCTTGTCGTTGAGCACGACGAACAAATCATTCGCGCCGCTGACAATCTGATCGATATCGGCCCGGGGCGAGGCGAGCGCGGCGGCGATCTGGTGTTTAACGGCGCTCTCGACGAATTTTTGGGTGGATCGGCCGCTCGGCGGGTGCCGCCTAACACAATCGCGCAGCGACTAAATAAGAGCCGCTTCGCGGCTTTTGCTTCGGCATCGACCGCGCAGCATCCGATCCACCAATCCCTCACACGCGATTATCTCACAGGAGCGAAATCCATCCCGCTCCCGAAATCGCGCCGGCAATATTCATCGGTCGTCAAGATCAGCAGTGCAACCGAGCATAACCTCAAAAACATCGACGTGGAAATTCCGCTTGGCGTTTTCACCTGCGTAACCGGCGTTTCCGGTTCGGGAAAATCAACTCTCGTCCAGGATGTGCTGTATCGGAATCTTTTGCGGGAGAAAGGACAGGGGAGTGAGCACGAACCGGGCGTGTGCCGCTCCGTCACGGGCTCGCATCGGTTCGACGAGGTGGTCATGGTCGATCAATCTGCGCTGGCGCGAACACCGCGTTCAACACCCATTTTGTATCTCGGACTTTACGATCGCGTACGTGAATTGTTCGCCGCCACTCCGGAAGCAGAAGCGCAGGGGCTGGCGGCAAGCGCTTTTTCCTTTAACTCCGGTACCGGCCGCTGCGAACGCTGCAACGGGACGGGCTTCGAGAAAATCGAGATGCAATTCCTGAGCGATCTGTTTGTGCGCTGCGCGGAATGCGAAGGCAAACGCTTTCAGCCGCACGTGTTAAAAATTCAACTCCACGGAAAATCAATTCACGACGTGCTTGAGCTCACCGTAACGGAAGCGGCCGCCTGGTTCGCGCTAATTGGCGAACGGCAAAAGTTGTCTGATCCGCTCGAAGTGCTGGAAGAAGTCGGCCTCGGTTATTTGCGACTGGGACAGCCGCTTAATACGCTTTCCGGCGGCGAATCGCAGCGTTTAAAACTCGTTAGCCACCTCACGGGAGTGGGGGGACAAAAGCCAGTCCGGCTCGGACCGCCCTCGTCTCCCAAACATTCGGACGCGCAGAAGCGCGTGTTTCCGCGTGGCAACCTCTTCATTTTCGACGAACCGACTACTGGCCTGCATTTCGATGATGTGGCCATGTTGCTGCACTTGTTTCAGCGGTTGATCGACGCCGGACATTCACTGGTCGTGATCGAACATAATCTGGAAGTGATTAAATGCGCTGACTGGATCATCGACCTGGGGCCGGAAGCGGGCGATGAAGGCGGCGAAATTGTGGCTGCTGGCACACCTGAACAGGTGGCGAATGTGGAGTCTTCGCACACTGGAAGGTTCCTTAGGCACGTCATCCCGAGCGAAAGCCGAGAGATCCCGCAAAGTGACTTTAAAGATTTCGCAACGGGATCCCTCGACTACGCTCAGGATGACGAGGACGACCTCGTTCTTCGCGTCGCCGAAGAGCCATTCGGCGAGGCGCCGAATGGAACACGGTCCGAGCCGGACTGGCATAAGGCGCGTGCGTTCCCCAGAACAGGCAACAAGGCCAATATTGATTCGGCGATTCATATCCACGGCGCGCGCGAGCACAATCTGAAGAACATCGATGTTGCGATTCCACGCGATCAGATGGTTGTCATCACCGGCCTGAGCGGGTCGGGCAAATCCACGCTCGCTTTCGACATCCTGTTTTCAGAAGGACAACGCCGTTTTCTCGACAGCATGTCGCCCTATGCGCGGCAATTCGTCGAGCAGTTGGAGAAGCCTGACGTTGATTTGGTAGAAGGACTGCCTCCCAGCGTCGCGATCGAACAGCGCGTGACGCGTGGCGGCGGCAAATCAACCGTCGCGACGGTCACGGAAGTGTACCACTTCCTCAGGTTGCTCTTCGCCAAAACCGGCACGCAATTTTGTCCGGATTGTGATCTGCCAGTCGAAAGACAGACGCTCGCCGCAATCGTCAGACAAGTGGAAGCAGCGGCGCGCCGCGGTCCGCTCAAGGTCCTGGCGCCGCTAATAAAAGCGCGCAAAGGCTTTCACGCCGACGTGGCCCGCTGGGCCGAGCGCAACGGGTTCGACACCCTTTTTGTCGACGGGCACTTCATTCCAGTAGCGCAATTCCGAAAGCTCGAGCGTTTCAAGGAGCACACCATCGATGTCGTCGTTGGTGTAATCGACAAGAAACGCATCGCCAGAGCGCGGAACCTGAGCCACCGCGCGCTCGAGATCGGTCGCGGCACCGCGCGGCTGATCGATTCGAAAAACCATTTCACTGTCGTGAGCACGGAAATGAGCTGTCCCCAGTGTGGGCGCGCCTTCGAAGAACTGGATCCGCGGCTCTTCTCCTTCAATTCGCCCCATGGCGCCTGCGAGGAATGCGGTGGCTTCGGAGAAATCTGGAATCAATCGTTGCAGGTGGGTGACAATGACGACGCCGACTCAGTGCTCGATAATGAACTCGCGGCCGAACGCGAATCGGAATGGATCGACGAAAGCGAATCACAGATTTGCCCGGCCTGTCAGGGTTCGCGGCTGAATTCGATCGCGCGTCATGTCCGGGTCCAAAACATGACGATTGGTAATTTCACCGCGCTTTCGGCCAGCGCAGCGGCCAAAAAAATCGGACGCCTGAAATTCACGGGCAAAGAGAAAACTATCGCGAGCGAGCTCATTCCGGAAATCGTGCAGCGGCTTCGGTTCATGGACAATGTTGGACTCGGCTATTTGTCGTTAGGTCGCTCGGCCAAAACCTTGAGTGGCGGCGAATCGCAGCGCATCCGTCTGGCAGCGCAGCTCGGCTCCAATTTGCGTGGCGTTCTTTACGTGCTGGATGAACCGACCATCGGACTGCATCCGCGCGACAATGTCCGGCTGCTCGAGACCCTGACCGCGCTGCGAGAGAAAGGAAACTCGCTCGTCATCGTCGAGCACGATGAAGCGACCATGCGGCGGGCCGATCACATCATCGATCTCGGACCGCGCGCCGGGACTCACGGCGGCGAAGTCGTTGCCACTGGAACGCTGCCGGAAATCGAGAGAGCGAAGAATTCGGAGACCGGCCGTTGCCTCAAAACACCTCTGTGCCATCCGTTGCGCAAAGCGCGGCGAAGCCTCCGTAACGTCGAGGGCTGGATCCAGATCAAAAACGCGCACGCCAACAATCTCAAAAATATCGATGTGAAATTTCCGGTCGGACGTTTATCGGTCATTACCGGAATTTCCGGTAGCGGGAAATCGACCTTAATGGGCGAAGTCTTGTTACCGGCCGTGCTCGAGCAATTGAATCGAAAACGTCAGCGCGCGGGCGAGCTGTTCGAGCGCGTCGACGGCATGGAAACCATCGATGCCGTTTATGAAGTTGATCAATCGCCCATTGGCAAAACTTCGCGCTCCACTCCTGCGACCTACATCAAAGTCTTTGATGAGATTCGCAACCTTTACGCGCAAGTGCCGGTCGCGCGGATGCGCGGTTACAGCGCGAGTCGCTTTTCCTTCAACGCCGAGTGCGGGCGCTGCGAATCATGCAAGGGACAGGGCATCATCAAACTGGAGATGAATTTTCTGCCGAGCACTTACGTGCCGTGTGAGGATTGCGGCGGCAAACGTTACAACGCGCAGACGCTCGAAGTTCTTTATCACGACAAATCGATCGGCGACGTCATGGAAATGACGATCGAAGAAGCGGCAGAATTTTTTAAGGCGAATCCAAAAATCGCGCGTTCGCTTTCGTTGCTCGTCGATACCGGGCTCGGGTATCTCAAGCTGGGGCAGCCGAGCCCGACCTTGAGCGGTGGTGAAGCGCAACGTCTCAAACTGGCGACGGAGCTCACTCGTGGGATCGGTCGCGCCCAACACGAGCGGATTCGCAAGATGCGCAAACCGAAGTCGACGCTCTATCTATTAGAAGAGCCCACCATCGGTCTGCATATGGCCGACGTAGAACTGCTGTTGAACTTGCTGCACCGGCTGGTGGATGATGGTCACACCGTGATCGTGATCGAACATAATCTCAGTATCATCGCCGAGGCCGATTACATCGTTGACATCGGACCGGAAGCGGGAGATGCGGGCGGAGAAATCGTCGCCGCCGGAACACCGGAGCAGGTGGCAAAAAATAGAGTGAGCCGGACGGCGCCATTCTTGCGCGAAATTTTGAAAGCGAAAAACGGCACTGTCGTGCATGCGCGGAGTGGTGCGTTAGCGGCGCCTTAACTGGGAGCGGCGACTGCCGACTCGCCGTCTTACGCGTTGGGCGACGTGGCAGTCCCCCTCCCAGTTACAGTTGCCACCCACATCATTTTGATTGCGCCACGTTATCGCGGCGACAGAGTAAATTCGTGACCGAATTCTTCGCCAATTATGATACGGCCGAGTATTACGACGAGATGTTTGCCGCGCCAAGCCGGGCCAGGCCGCATTACGAACGATTGCTGCAGCGTTTCACCGAGCTGAAGAAAGAAGAGTTCGACCGCAAGCGTGAACTGGCTGCGCTCACGCTTTTGCGCCAGGGCGTAACCTTCACGGTTTACAGCGATGCCCAGGGAACGGAGCGAATTTTCCCTTTCGACCTGATTCCAAGGATCATCTCCGCCGATGAATGGAAAAAAATCGAACGCGGCTTGGAACAGCGAATCACCGCGCTCAATCTTTTTCTGCACGACATTTATCACGGGCAATCGATTCTGCGCGATGGCATCATCCCGAAGGATTACGTCTGGCAGGCCAAAGATTTCCGGCCGGAATTCATGCACTTCAATGTGCCGCAAAACATCTACATCCATATTTGCGGCACCGATCTGGTGCGCGATCGCGACGGCAACTTTCTCGTTCTCGAAGATAACGCGCGCTGCCCATCCGGCGTTTCCTACGTCATTCAAAATCGCCAGGTCATGCGTCGTGTCTTTCCGAATCTTTTTGCGCAACACCGGGTGCGGCCGGTGGAAGATTACAGCCAGGAATTGCTCAACGTTTTGCGTTACATCGCACCGGCGGGAAAAACGAACCCCACCGTCGTGCTGCTCACGCCAGGCATCTACAACTCCGCCTATTTCGAACATTCATTTCTCGCCCGCTCCATGGGAATTGAAATTGTGGAAGGCCGCGATCTTCTCGCGCGCGATGGGAAGATTTTCATGCGCACGACGAAGGGATTGCAGCCGGTCGACGTCATTTATCGCCGGATCAATGATGATTTTCTCGATCCCAAAGTTTTCCGGAAAGATTCCGGCCTGGGTGTGCCCGGATTAGTCGACGCGTATCGGAAAGCAAATGTCAGTCTGGCCAATTCCATCGGAACTGGCATCGCGGATGACAAAGTGATCTATCACTTCGTCCCGAAAATGATCCGCTATTATCTCGATCAGGACGCGATCCTGCCAAACGTCGAGACCTATCTGGCGTCGAACGAAACCGATCGCGCGTTCATTTTGGAAAACCTGGAGAAGCTTGTGGTCAAAGCCGCCAATGAAAGTGGAGGGTACGGTATGCTGGTCGGGTCGCATTCGACTGAAGCGGAGCGCGAACAATTCCGGAAGCGCATCCAAAAGGAGCCCCGCAATTACATTGCCCAGCCGATTGTACCGCTCTCCCGCTCGCCCGCCTTCGACGATCATGTGATTCGCGGACGCCACGTGGACTTACGCCCGTACGTCTTGTTTGGGCAGAAAATCAAAATCATTCCCGGCGCGCTCACCCGGGTGGCTTTGTGCGATGGTTCATTGGTGGTGAACTCGTCCCAGGGCGGCGGAAGCAAGGACACCTGGGTGCTCGAGGACGAGCCTGCGGCGGAGTAATGCTTTCAATCATGCTCATACTCTCGCTCCTGCTCATCATCCTCTTCTCCAATCCTCCACCACTCCATCAGTCCATCTCCGTATGCTGAGTCGCGTTGCTGATTCTTTGTTTTGGATGAGCCGCTACATCGAGCGGGCGGAAAACAACGCCCGCATCGCCGACGTCAATCTGCAACTGCTCCTCGATCTCGAGAACACGCGCGATCCCGATACCCTGCAGCAGTGGAATCCGATTATCAGCTCGCTGGAAGAAAATGAGCATTTCACTTCGCTCTACCAAAACCCCGACGGCCAGGCCGCGGTCGATTTCGTTTGTCTGCAACGAAAGAATCCGAATTCAGTTTACTCCTGTCTCGAAGCCGCGCGCGAAAACGCCCGCACGGTGCGGGAACAGATCTCGAGCGAGATGTGGGAACACATCAACCGGCTTTACCTTTTCGTGAAAGGCGAGACCGGTAAAAAAATGCTGCGGCTGAGTCCCTATGAATTCTTTCGCCGCATCATCACCGGATCACACCTGGTCCAGGGAGTAGCTGACGCCACCATGACACATGGCGAAGGGTGGGATTTTATCCGGCTCGGCAAATCGCTCGAGCGCGCCGACAACACTTCGCGCATCCTCGATGTGAAATATCATCTGCTTCTGCCATCGGGGGAACGAGTTGGCGGCAACATCGATACCATACAATGGATGTCGGTCTTGAAATCGTGCAGCGCCCTGGAGGCGTATCGCAAAATTTACGTGGGGCAGGTCGCGCCCTGGAAAGTAGCGGAGTTTTTGATTACGCACCCCGATTTTCCCCGATCGATTCGATTCAGCGTCGAATCGCTCGATGCCGCGCTTCATCGCATCTCGGGTTCGCCGCTGACGCATTACGCCAATGAAGCGGAACGGCTCTCGGGACGGCTGCGATACGATCTCGATTTCGCGACCATCGGCGACATTTTCGAATACGGGTTGCACGAATACCTGACGCTAACCCAAAAACGCCTTGGCGAAATCAGCACCGCTCTTTTTGAAATTTACTGCGCGAATAACGGAGCTGTTCCCGCATGATGCGTTTTGCAGGGGTGATGTCAGCCCGTAACGCCAATCGGGCCGGGACAGCTCGATACCGCCAGCCCAGTTCGGACCGCAGAGCTCCGCCCTCCGGTTTTCTGCAATCGGCGCGCAGCAATGATCTGTCAGCGATTTCGATTTCGCGCGATTTGAACCCGCTTGTAACGTTTTGACGTTCTTGCTATTTGTGGCGGCGTGAAAATTTTCGCTGTGATTCTCCTAAGTTGCGGAACGATGATTTTGGCCGGTTGCGCTACGGATCAGGACTTCAATGAGTCCGAGGCGGCGAAAACACAGGAGACTGTCCCGGGCGAAAGAAATTCCTCCGCGCCGGATGCTTCGCAGCAGCAAAGCAAGCCAGGGTTCAGATTTTAGCGCAGTGCAAATTGATCTTTTTAGCGGTCTTGCAAGGCGTAACAATAAGGTGAGTGAACAAAACCCGCGCTCCTGGCGTTCTTCGCAAACGGAAGTCCGGCCAAGTCCGATTCACGGTAAGGGCCTGTTCGCGACTGCCGATATCGCCAGCGGAGAGGTCGTCATGATCAAGGGTGGTCACATTGTCACGGGCGATTTTCTGGAGCGCGAAGTCACGCCAAAACTTGGCCCGGTAGAGGTTCAGATTGGCGACAATTTGTTTATCGCGCCTGTTACCGCCGAGGAACGCGAAGGTTCCATGCTCTACAGCAATCATTCCTGCGATCCGAATCTTGGACTACGCGGCAACATCGTTTTTGTCGCTCTGCGCGACATCGCGGCCGGCGAGGAACTCACCCATGACTGGTGCATGACCGATGACGATACCTACGAAACAAAATGCACCTGCGGTTCCGCCAACTGCCGTCGAGTGTTAACTGGTAAAGACTGGCGGCGACCAGAACTGCAGGCGCGTTATAGCGGTTACTTTTCGAGCTATCTCGCTGATAAGATTGTGCAAGCTGCGCCTACAAAAGCCGTCATCCCGAGCGGAAGCCGAGGGATCCCGATGCGAAACCTTTAGGGTAACTTGCACGGGATCCCTCGACTTCGCTCGGGATGACGCCCCGTGCCGCATCAAACCTACAGAATTCGCCAGTGAGGTTGGCCGGTTTTGCGATCGTTTTCCCACAATCGACAGCCGCCCAAAAAAGCATTGCGGTTGTCGCCTCTTTTCATCCCCCGCGGTAATGCCTTCATCCTTTTCACGTTGCCGCCACCGACCACGACAGTATCGGCGACAAAGGCAAGCTTGAGCTGCTTCACGCAGTAAATCACTTCCTTGCGCCACGCTTTTTCGCCAAGCTCCTCAAGTCCATTCTTTCCTAACCAGTCTTCAATCTTGCGACGCTCACGATACGGCAGATCACCAAGCTCCAGCGGCATGAGATTATTGTTCCAAACCAGCGCGGAGCCGAGACCGGTCCCTAACCCGAGAAAAAGTACCCGTCCGCGAACGTGACTGCCCAGCGCCTGCATCGCGGCATCATTGATGACGCGAGTCGGTCTTTTTAAAGCCCGCGCAAAGTCGAACCCCAGCCACCCCTTACCGAGATGTTTCGGTTCTTTCACAATTTTCCCCTGGCGAACGACCGATGGGAAACCAACCGCGATGGCGGCAAACTCCAGGTCCGCTGTGGTCTCGTGAAATCTCTTCACGAAATCGCGTGGTCTCATATCCGGGCCGGAATCGAATTTCAATTTGTCGCGGGCCGAAATCATGAGTTTGACGTGACTGCCGCCGATATCGACGACGAGAATGTTGCGTGTCATTCGCGCCCTTCTCCTGCCGGAATTATTCGCCGATCCGGCCGAGGAAGCGTTTGAAAAGGCCAGCCCGCTCCGCTTTCTCTGAAGCTGCCGGGGGCCAGCATTCCACGATGTCGAGCTCGACGAAACGGAACAAAGTCAGGCGGGCAAATCTCAAATCGAGTCGCAAATTCCGCGCCATCTGAGCGATGGAACGCGCACCGTCGAATTGCGAGGCGAACTGCGCTTCGGCTACGGTTAGCCGCAATTTTTGGATGCGCTCGAAACCTTCCCGGGTATAGGCGGGGATCCACTCCGGATCGTAGTTGGCTTTTTCGGTAACGTCCTGCGCCTGGACGAAGCGCAGCGTGCTCAACATCCAATGGTCGATGTCGTCCTCCGCCGGGACGTCATTGGTGAAATCGGGCAGCTCCGTGGTTTGCTCAAATGCGAACCGGACACGCGGGGCGCTCCATTGTTGAGCGAAAAGTTTTTGCCCGTAATGCTGGACGAGTTGCAGGGCAGGATCGCGAAGAATCAAATTTTCCCGCGCCAGAGTAATGAACAACGGGCAGCCGGTTTGCGATTGTGTTTCCCGCGCCTCCCTCACTCGATCGGCATCGATGTTTATCAGAGTGACTGGCGCTTCCGCACAATAACTTTCGCCGTCGCGCGTCGTGACCAGCACCAACTTTCCTTCGCGCGCAAAAAGATCGACATTGTCTCTGGGCCCGGCAGAACGCAGCGTGCCGGTCAATTTTTCCTGACCAATCACCCGCAACGCGCGGCTGAATGAGAAGAATGGTGTTTCGCCGGAAAAATAGACATTCCCACCCGGATCGGATTCGAAAAGCGACGACTGCGACTCGGGAGTGAATTCCGGAGGGGCATAACTGCTTTGCTCCTCCTCCTCTGCTTGCGGCAAAAGCGGTTCCGGTTCGTTCCACGACGGAGAAGACTCGATTGCCGACGCCTGCTCGAGCTCCGGATCGACTTCACTGGTAAGCTGAGAGTGCGCGGCCGGTTCGCCGCCGTCTTCTGCAGATATTTTGGACAAGTTTTCCTCCACTGCCTTTAACAGAGTATCAGTTGTAAACGGTTTGCGCAGAATTCCCAATACATTCTCGGACCGATCTTGCGCATTTTCCAGATCGGCACCGAAACCGGACATGAACACCACTGGAACATCTGCCGTCGCCTGATCAGCGCCGAAGCGCTCGCTCAATTCGTCGCCGCGCAAATCCGGGAGCAAATAATCGAGCAGGATCAAATCCGGCTTTTGCTGACGGCTGGCGTGCAATCCCTCCTGGGCCGTTCCCGCCGTGACCACTTCGTAGTTCGCGTCCGTCAGAATCTCCCCCACGAATTTCAGCATCATCAAGCTGTCGTCGACCACGAGCACACGGCGCCGCATTTTCCCTCGCTCCTCCGCGGTCTGCAAAAGGGTCTGGGCAAGCTCGAGGAAATCGGAGTCGACAAACGGCTTCTCTAACAAACGAGCGTTCTCGAATTGCTCTGAATCGCCATCCGCCGAGGTCAGGACAATTGCGGGCGCCATGGAATGACGAGCCCGCAACTCACGTAGCACGTCCGGCTCTGAAGCGACATCCAGATCGAGGACAAATAGCGCGACCGGATCATCCGTCGTCATGCGTTCGGCCTCCTCGACGTTGCGTGCTATCTCGATGACGGCTTCCGGGTCGACCTGGCGCAAGGCGGATAAAATCGAGGAGAGCAGCGTCTCGTCTGATTCCAAGACGACTATGCGTTCTTCGCTTTTACGCTTTCGAGATGAAGATTTTTTCACGGGGGCCAAAGGCACGGCCGCGAACGACCGGCGGACGCCGCGCCTCCTCTAACAATTTATGGTTATTGGAAAATGAAAAGCATTTTCTCTCGATGGAATGAGCAGTGCCGTTCGCCGAAGACCGATCTACTCCTGTCCGAGTCGAACCGAAGAGAAAATGTGTACCGCCAAAGGAGCCAATCAGAAGAGCAAGGCAGATGGGCAGCTTGTGGTTGTGCTCAACGTCCCCGTCATGTCATCCTGAGCCGCCTCTAGAGGGCGAAGGATCTCTCATCCGCTCTCACGTTTTCTTCTTCAGTGATAATC
>JBKPQI010000263.1:0-10892 GCA_046733975.1 Verrucomicrobiota bacterium | reverse complement strand
GCGTTTTTTGAATCGGGCATGGTGGCGTAACGTGCCTGTCGCAGCGTCGCAATGTGATCGATATTAACGCCGAGGCGAAGGGTTCCCATGGTGCGACCACCTTCGCTGTCATCCCGAGCGAAGTCGAGGGAGCGTTGTAGCCGCCGCCGTCACTGGCGGCAGTTCTCTACTTCTGGCCCTGCAGACAGCGCCAGCTACAGAGCAGTTCTCCGGATCAAGCTCGGCCGCGGCCAACGACCGCGACTACAAAGTTTTTGTAAATTTTTCGCGCGGAATTTACAACTCAACCGTCTAGCCTTTGATCGCACCAATGGAGCCGGCCGATTATGAAATGCATCGAGCTGCTATTCACGGCGACGTCGAAGCTTTCGAAATGGTCATTCGGAAAATGAGCCGTTCACTCTTTGCCATAGCGTTCGGCGCGTTGCAAAACCGCGAAGAAGCGGAGGACGCGGTGCGGGATGCGATCGTTAACGCATGGAAATCGCGCTAGCAGGCGCGTGATCCCGAAAATTCCCGGCATGGCTGGCCGCGTTGCGCAAGCGTTAGAAGACGAACATCGTGATTAGAAGCCAAAGGACGCGCTTCCGTCCATTTTGTAATGCCAGGGGCGCGGCCGTCTCGGGTGCGGGCCCCGGCGCGGGTCCCGCCGGCGGATTCAATCCTGATCGCAAGCGGAAGGCGAGACGCCTACCGGCCCCACAGCCAGGACGACTACGCCCCCGATCAGCTTTGCAGCATCTTCCTCTAAGGCCGCTTATCACTCCTTGCTCGAACTGTTTGTGGGTCGTAAAATAACTTAAGCGCGCGTGCGCGTTTCAGAACACTCCGATGAGCATTCAATCCTTCAGTCGAACCAACAAGGCAGTGCAATCGCTGCCGAAACATCTGCTGCAATTCGCAGTCGACCAGCGCTATGACGAATACACTCCGGTCGATCACGCCGTCTGGCGATTTATTATGCGGCAGAACATTTTTTTCCTGAAGGAATACGCGCACAAAGTTTATTTTCAGGGTCTGCTCGATACCGGCATTTCCTTCGAACGCATTCCGCGAATTGAAGAGATGAATGATATTCTCGGCCGCATTGGTTGGGGCGCAGTGGCGGTAGACGGCTTCATTCCGCCGGCGGCGTTCATGGAATTTCAAGCCTACAAGGTGCTTGTGATCGCGTGCGACATGCGCCAGATCCATCACATCGAATACACGCCCGCACCGGATATCGTGCACGAAGCCGCCGGACACGCGCCGATCATTGTGGATCGAGAATACTCAAACTACCTGCAGCGGTTCGGCGAAGTGGGTGCGAAAGCGATGCAATCGCGCAAGGACTTCGAACTCTACGAAGCTATCCGGCACCTTTCGATTTTGAAGGAGTTGCCGAATTGCGATCCGAAGCAAGTGGAAGAAGCGACGCGCGAAGTGGAACGCCGGCAAAAAAATCTGGGCGAACCTTCAGAAATGGCGCTGCTCTCGCGCTTGCACTGGTGGACGGTTGAATATGGACTCATCGGCACCCTAGAAAACCCGAAGATCTACGGCGCAGGCCTGCTTTCCTCAATTGGTGAATCGGTCTCGTGCCTCGAATCGAAAGTGAGGAAGATCTGGTATTCGATTGACGCGCAGAACCAACCCTTCGACATCACCACGCGCCAGCCGCAGCTTTTCGTCTGTCGCGATTTTCAACACCTGCGCGATGTGCTCGAGGAATTCGCCAGCACCATGGCTTACCGGGTGGGCGGACTCGAAGGCATCAACAAGGCGATCGAGTGCAACAATATTGCGACCTGTGAATATTCATCGGGATTGCAGGTCACCGGCATTTTCAGCGAAGTGCTGACAGATGCAGTCATCCCGAGCGGAAACGCCAGTCCGGCTCGGAGCGAGGGATGCCGTGGAGCTACGGGCCGCACACCGATCTACCTTCGGACTAAAGGCGCAACGGCTCTCGCGGTCGGTAACAAAGAACTGCCCGCCCACGGCAAGGACCGGCACGCCGACGGGTTTGGTGCGGCGATTGGCCGATGGCGAAATGTGAGTGTCGCCCCTGAAAACCTGACGAGTGACCAATTGCACAGCATTGGCATTGTCGAAGGAAAGAAAGCGGCGATTGAATTTGAAAGCGGAGTGAAAGTGTCAGGTCGTGTCGAAAAAATTGTTCGGCAGGATGGCAAACTACTATTGATCAGCTTTTCCAATTGCAGCGCCAAACTGGGTGATCGTGTTTTGTTCGATCCGGCATGGGGGGAGTTCGACATGGCCGTCGGCGAACGGATCAGCTCAGTATTCAATGGCGCTGCAGATAAAGATGCGTTTCTCGAAGTCGCGGTGGTGCCGAAGGAACGCACCATCAAGGTGCCGTCTGATGAAAAGCGAAAGAAGCTGGAGAATCTTTATCAACAGGTGCGGGACATTCGCGAACGCAAAGTGGGCTATGAGCGGCTGGGAGAGATCTGGGAAACGCAGCAGGCCCAGCATCCGGATGATTGGCTGCTCTCGATGGAAATTTTTGAGATTCTTGACGATTCAGGGCAGCAACCGCAGCTCAAGGAGCGGATTGCGACCTTTCTCAAGAGCGTCGCGACCGCTAACAAAGATAAACAGACTTTGGTCGACTGGGGCTTCCGGCTGGTGGAATATCACAAGATGCCGGAATATCGCGCCATCCATGAGCGTGCGGGGGCTGCGCATTAACCGACTGTTGGAAAAGGTCCGTATCCTGATCTTTCACCGCGGAAGAATGAACGTTTCGCCGCCGATCTCTGACTAAAGGGCAGACTAATACACCCTCTCGAATCTGGGAGAGCATTGACCCGATGGCGCTTTTTCAACAGTCCTGCGAGCTGCATCTAGCGGAGAAAGTCCCTGTTGGCCGCGGCGTTTTGCCCTTCCGGGGTAATTTGCATTTCAATCGCGCCGTTTCATCTTCTCCAACGTTGGGATGAAACGTCTTCTCGTCGGGGTAGTCTTCCTTTTCTCGGGCATCGAGGTTTTCGCGCAACAAAATACTCCTACTTTCCAGCAACAAGATGCGACGCCTCCGGTTGCGCCGCAGCAAAACACGCCGCCGTTGCCGCCGCCGCCGGATGAGGGCGCGCCGCCGCTGAAACCGACTGCGACACCCCCGCCGGTCGTCGCTCCGATCGTAGTAGCGGCGCCGAAACAACCAAATGGCAAAATTCAGAAAAGCCTCGTCCGTATCACATCGACCGAAGTGGAACCGGATTATCGCGCTCCCTGGAATACTGGCGCAATCGGACGCGGCGTTGGTGCGGGTTTTGTTATCGACGGTCCACGCATCCTGACGAACGCGCACGTCGTCAGCAACACACGTTATTTGACGGTCGAACGCGAGGGCGATCCCAACAAATACCCGGCTCGGGTCGTCTTTGTCGCCCATGATTGCGACCTTGCCTTGATCACGGTCGATTCCCCGGAGTTTTACAAAAATATGGTTCCGCTCACTTTCGGTGGAATTCCGGAGCTGGAATCAACAGTATCTGCTTATGGTTATCCGATTGGCGGCGAACGGATGTCGGTTACTACCGGAATTGTCTCGCGAATTGATTTTCAACTCTACACCCATTCGTCGATCGATTCGCACCTTGCCATTCAGATTAGTGCGCAAATCAATCCTGGGAACAGTGGCGGGCCGGTGATGCAAAACGGCAAGGTAGTTGGGGTCGCCTTTCAGGGTTACAGCGGCGATGTCGCACAAGGCGTGGCTTACATGATCCCGACACCGGTCATTCGTCGTTTCCTGACCGACATCAAGGACAATCGCTATGACAAGTATGTCGATCTTGGACTGACCTACACCAAATTGCAGAACCCGGCTCAGCGGCGCTACCTTGGACTGCCGGATGACGGGCGCGGTGTCATCGTCGATACCGTGATCGAGGCTGGCCCTGCCGGAAAGGTTCTCAAGCAGGGGGACGTCTTACTTTCTATCGATGATCATGCCATTGCCAGCGACGCCTTTGTCGAGCTCGAGGGTGAACGGGTGGAAATGCCGGAAGTAGTCGAACGCAAATTTAAGGGCGACAAGGTGAAGTTCGAAATTTTGCGAGACAAGAAGCCGATGACGTTAACGATCGAGCTGGATACGGTATGGCCTTATCAGATGCAGGCTCATCATTACGATACTAAACCTCGCTATGTTGTTTATGGTGGTTTGATCTTTCAACCTCTGTCGCTCGATCTACTGGATGCATATCAAACGAGCGATCTGCGCATTCGTCATTACTTCGATTATTTTATTTTGGAACAGATTTATCTTCAGCATCCTGACGTTATCGTCCTCACGAATATCTTGCCCGACCCGACGAACACTTTTCTCTCTCCCTATCGGTCGAGCATTGTCGATGAAGTAAATGGTAAAAAGATAGCGACTTTGAAGGATCTGGCACAGGCCTTGGCCGACACCCCGGACCGTTTCGTGATTAAAATGATTGGCGGAGGCCCGCCATTGGTCCTGGATCGCGAAGAAGTGGAAAGCGCGCGGGAACGCATCCGCACACGTTACAATGTCATTGCGGAGCAAAACCTCGATGAGCAACCGACGCCTAAGCAGGTGAACGCAAAGTCTCCAGAACCACATTCCTAGGTATGCATATCAAAGGCGTAGCTTTCCTTATTCTGCTTTTGGTTCCCGTTTCTCCTGCAGTTTGGGCGAAGAAGGAATCGACGACCAAGGCGGTGCAACCACAACAACTCTCGCTTCTGCGCGTCAATGTTACCGGCCAGGGATACGACTACTTTCGTCCATGGCAAAAGCGTGCGCCTTTTTCCAAACGCGCACTTGGCGCTGTTCTTTCGCAGGGACGAGTGTTGGTTACGGCCGACCTCATAGCTAACGAGAATTATGTCGAGCTCGAGCGGGCCGAGTCGGGTGAAAAGATGGCCGCTTCCGTGGAGGTGGTGGATTACGAAGCGAATCTCGCGTTGCTGCAACCGCAGGATAAGAAATTTCTCGACGGGCTCGCGCCTTTGGAGCTGGCCAATGATACCGTCGTAGGCGATCGGGTTGCCGCGCTCCAGCTCGAACAAACCGGGGCGCTCGTCGTAACGGACGGCCTGATTACCGCAGTTCAGGTGATGCATTATCCGGTGGAGGTAGGGCAGTTCCTCACCTACCGACTGAGTATCGCGCTGCAATATCGCGACAACAGTTACACCGTGCCGTTGGTGAAAAATAATAAGCTCGCCGGACTACTGCTGCGCTACGATCCGCGCTCGCAGTTAATGGACGCGATTCCTGCTCCCATCATTGCCCATTTCTTAAAGGATGCGGCGCAGCCAAAATATGGCGGTTTTCCCACGGTTGGCTTTGACTATTTTCCAACGCGCGACCCGCAGTTGCGTAAATACGCCGGTGAAACGGGAAATGGCGGCGGAGTTTATGTGACAGACATCGAGCCCGGCACCGCAGTGGAAAAGGCCGGACTTCAGGAAGGCGATATCATCACTGCGATTGGCAATTTCGATCTCGACCAGAACGGCAACTATGTCGATCCAGTTTATAAGAAGATTGAGTTTACGAACCTTCTGACCACGCGCGCCTATTCCGGGGACAAAGTGCCGCTGAAAATCCATCGGCAAGGCAAACCGATGCAATTGGAAGTAACGATGGAACATCGGGCGCCCGGTGAATACGTCATTTCACCTTACTCGCGTGATGAACCGCCAAAATACTACATTCTCGGTGGCCTAATTTTTCAGGAGTTAACGCGACAGTATTTGCGGGAATGGGGGCCAAACTGGTTGAAAGATGCGCCCCAAAGATTCGTTTATCTCGACCGCTTTCAGTGGGAACTATTTCCGGAAGGACATCGTCGTGTTGTCATTCTCAGTCAGATTCTTCCTGTGAATGGAACGATCGGCTACGATGATTTCGGATATCTCACAGTCACGAAAATCAACGGCAAAGATATCCACTCGCTCGATGATCTGGCTGAAGCCGTGAAACACCCCGTTGATGGCTTCGACCGTATCGAGACCGAAGAAGATCCAAAAGTAATTCCAATTGACGTCGCTCAGGCCCAAGCCGACGAGCCGACACTACGCGAAAACTACGGCGTGCCGGCTCTGGAGCGACTGAAGTAGCTTGCTTCAACAATGGAGGGACACGCGCCGTTGTGTCCCAAACTTTCGAGCGCTGCCCGCTGACTGCGCGGCGAGTCCTCCGGCCCGCGTAGATAGAATGGGATCTCACACAAGATGATAGATCGTTTCAATTTAATCTTGGGTACGTACTCTCATTGGAGAGGTCCTTCGCTTACACTGAGGATGACAGAAGGGGCGGTTGCTCTCGGACTGCTGTTATTTAGGGGTTCGTGCTAGTGGGGTAGCTGCGCAACGAGAGTTCACAAACGAGCAACGGCTGTTTCCAAACTGCCAACCGAAATCAAATGGCGCCTGTCGGCACCATAATGTTTGGGAACCACCGCGCGTGTCCCTCCAATTAAGAAAATCGAGCGCGAGTTCTAGCGCCTGAGAAACGCAGTGACCTCTTCGTTATAGGTGCTAAACGGGTCGCTCATGACCAAGATGTCCTGCGGTCCGGAGGCAATTGAATCCCAGTTGATGACGTAGGGCATTTCGGAGTCGCGAAAATGAGCGACGGCTTGTGACCGGCCGGCCGCTCTGGAATTGCCCGGCGGCTGATAACACGCGCTGTTAATGCGAACACTTTGGTTCCAATCGCTGATCCGCTTTCCTGCTTTCACCTGGAAGAACAGCCCACGTATTGGGTCAATGTTGTGATACTCCAGATCGAGGCTGAGTAACCACGGATCGTCCCATTCCAGCGACTCCGCTTCGGCAAACTTCTCCAGCAACCATCTTTTCGTGATCCAATCGACGCCGCCGATGAGCGCATCCAGATTGTTTCCGAAAGACTCGAGCACGAAACTCCAGCTCTCAAGCAGCCAGTCAATCTCCGCGTCGCGGCCCTGCAAATGCCTGCCCGCGGCATCAAGGAAACGCCATTGGACGTCGAGAGCGCGGGCTGTCCGGCCGTTCTCCAGTTCCACCAACCATGGCCCGTCGGGTTGATGTGAAAGTTCGCGCGTGGCCACGACCGCATCCTGCAAAATCAAACCGCGCGGAAACTTGTCTTCTTCCAGTAACGTCAGGATGCAGGCCGTAGTTCCCACTTTTAACGCAGTCGCGAACGGGCTCATATTAGAGTCACCGATCAACAAATGTAAGCGTCGAAACTTGCGATAATCGGCCAGCGGTTCGTCACGCGCATTAATGATGGCGCGATTAAATTGCACCCATTGATAAATGTCGTTCACAATGTGATCGGCGCGCTGGCTAATCTGGAAACGGACGGGCGTGGCACTGGGCGGCAGATCGAAATCAAAAGCGAGCGGGTGGGCCTGACCAATGCGTCCCGCACCTGTATAAATCTGTCGCGTTGCCAGGAAACAAAGGAGCGTTCCGAGGATCGGCGGAGTGAACTGCGTCTCGCGCCGCATCAGATAGTTCTCGTGACAGCCGAAAGTCGCGCCGGTATAATGAT
Source organism: Verrucomicrobiota bacterium (assembly GCA_046733975.1). GTDB lineage: Bacteria > Verrucomicrobiota > Verrucomicrobiia > Chthoniobacterales > UBA10450 > AV69. The sequence goes on along the minus strand of JBKPQI010000263.1, from coordinate 3,364 downwards.
CGATATTGTTTTTGATAAAGGAAACGCGATCGCACGCCTGCATCTCGCGCAGTGCATTCAATAGCAAAGCGTCGCCGGCAAGATCATAAACGACCGTATCGCGTAAGCGGACGCATTCCGGTGAGGCATATTCGATATGCCCCATGTCGAGATAAAGCCGGCCGCCATTTAACAGAAACCCGCCGTTGCCGGGCGGTTCTTCGTAGTCGCGATAATGCAGATCGAGCGCACCTGCCCGCGCCTGCCGGAAAATGTAGTTCTTAATCCGGGCGGGCCAGGCTTCAGTAGATAGCTCCGCATTATGCACGAGTGCGCCATATTCGGTTTCGAGACCGACAACCCGATTCACAACGCGAACATCCCTCATTAAAGGAACCGGACAAGCAGTAACCAGCATGCCATCTGCTCGATGCATGCCGTGCAACTGGCTCTCTCGCGAATCCTTCCCTTTGCGATCAATCGGCCGGAACTCGGCTCGTTGAAGGAAATTGTCGCGACGAAGACAGCGCTCTTTCGAACGATCGCTGTCCTGCTCGCCATACTGCACGCGGCTCTCGCCCTCACGGCGGCGATGGAAAAGTCGCCGACCTTTGATGAGCCCAGCCATCTCACTGCCGGTTACACCTACTGGTTGAAGAGTGATTATCGTCTGGATCCGGAAAACGGGAACTGGTCCGCGCGCTGGGCTGCGCTCCCGCTTCTTTGGTCGCATCCGAGATTCCTAGAAAACATGGCGTGGAAGAACGGAGACGTCGGCCAGGTCAGTGAGAAGTTCTTTTATTTCAGCGGTAACGATTCCGAGCGCCTCGTGCTGCAGGGCCGCAGTATGATGGCAACGGTTGGCGCGGCATTGTGCTTACTAATCTTCTTCTGTTCCGCGCGATTCTTTGGACTGATCGGCGGACTCATCTCTGAATTGTTAGCGGTATTCGATCCGAACCTCCTGGCGCATTCTGGACTGATCACGGCAGATGCTGCGGCAGCGCTGCTCTTTACCGCCGCGACCTGGAGTTATTTTCGATTGCTCGAGGCGATCACCCTACGGCGGTTTTTAATCGCGGCGCTGAGCTGGTCGGCGCTATTCCTGGCCAAGATGTCAGCCCCGGCAATTCTGTTTGTCGCGGCAATCGTCGCAGCGGTGCGGATTTTTTCACGCCAGCCACTGCGTTGGATCAGTTCGTCATGCCGCCAGATTGCTGGCCTGTGGCGAAAGCTAATTGTCGTTAGCGCCCTCAGTGCCGCGCTTCTTGCGCTTGTTGTGCTGACAATCTGGGGATCGTTTGCTTTTCGCTTTTTCGCTTTTCCGCAGAACACACCAGCCCGTGCAGTCTGGAATGAAGGATGCGATGCGTGCCTGAGCGAACACACCATTCTGGAAAATGTGATCGGGGTCGCGCGAGATCACAAACTACTTCCTGAAGCCTATCTTTACGGTTTTGCGGTTACTAACAAAACCGCGATGTACCGACAGGCCTTTCTTAATGGCGAATGGAGTAACACCGGCTTCGGCTCGTTTTTCCCGCGTGCCTTTATCTACAAAACTCCCCTTCCCGTTCTGTTTTTGTTACTCGCGAGCGGAGTTGCCGCGTTCCTGCGATGGAAACCAGGCTCCGGCAGGAATATTCGAAACGATCTCGCAAGACTCACCCCAATCTGGTCACTGGTCCTGGTTTACGCAGCCTTTTCTTTCAGCAGCCACTTGAATATCGGGCACCGTCATTTGCTGCCAATCTACCCTGCCCTTTTCATCTGTTGCGGAGCATGCGCCTGTTTTTTTCATGCGAAATCAACGTTCGCGATCTTCGCCGGCGTGATGCTTTGCTGGCAGATCGCCGAATCCTCCTCCGTGCGGCCCGATTATCTGGCGTACTTCAGCCAAATCGCGGGCGGACCGAAAAATGGATACAGCCATTTAGTCGATAGCTCGCTAGATTGGGGCCAGGATTTACCGGCTTTGAAACGCTGGCTCGATCGCAATTATTCTCCATCGGGAGGCGAACTATACCTCGCATATTTCGGTACTGCTTCACCGCGATGGTACGGGATCGAGGCGACCGCTTTGCCGGCCGATACATCCCGCGCCGAAGTAACCACGTTAAAACCGGGCGTTTATTGTATCAGTGCAACAATTCTGCAACAGGTCTACTCGTTTAACCCCGGAAAATGGAGAAGTGAATATGAATCAGAATATCGGCGTATCTGGATAGAGTGGCTCCATCGGCCGGATCCGACGGCTAACAAGCCCTGGCCGAATACAGACCGGTTAGAGTATGTTCGCTTTGCACGCCTCTGCGCATATCTTCGGCAGCGCGAGCCGGTGGCCAACCCGGGCAATTCGATCCTGGTATTTTGCCTTAGTCAGCGCGAGCTCGATCAGGCATTGTACGGGCCGCCGGCGGAGCTCGCCTCGACAACGGTCGTTCACAGAGCTCAATAGAAACTTGAGAGCCGTCGCTCGAATCTTAAAATAAACCATGATGAATGAGCTGGGCATTCGGAGCCCCTCGGCCAAGGTTGGCGGGATTGTTTATTTTGGGCGCATGCTCGATAAGATTCGCGCGCACCAGAAGGGTGAACTGCCGTCTGATTACCGGGCAAATCTCGGTCGCGGATTCGATGACTTCTGTACGAAATTTCTCCAGATCCGGTATGACGATGTGGTGAGACGCGTCAACGAGGGTGGAACCGACGAGGAAATTTTATGGTGGTGCTTCGATAAAGGTCGAACTCCGAGCGAGGCCGAAATCTTCGTGTGGAACGAGTTTATGCGAAAACGTGGCTGGAACGATGACATCACTGAGACGCTCAAACGACGAAAAAAGGAAGCGGGTATGGCGGGCCGTTCCGATATCGACACCATGTTCGCTTTCATCGACGCCGATGAAGGCCGGGCGCCGGCCGCGACTTATTCGTAGGGGGCCCGCGTCTGCGGTAGCCAAGGGCCGACAAAGGAACATAGGCTTTTAGCCTGTTCGCCGAGCGGGTTGGTAACCCGCCGGTGACAGCGGACAACATGTCCGATGGGCGCACAGACAGAAATGTCTATGTTCCGATGCGCCGACAATCCGCGTCCGTGCTACGGCGTCGCAGCCGGCATCGCGATTTTATTTGGCGGGGGCGGCGGTGTCATTCGCCAATCGATAAATTTCCATACCGCCAGCACGAGCAACGCCGTAATGATTGCTGCGACCAACTGCCGGGTCAGCGTCAAACTATTCTGAGAGGGTGTCGATCCGCTCCGCCAGAGCAAAGTCCAGATCAGTCAGGCCACCTTTACTGTGCGTCGAGAGAACCAGCCGCACCTTGTTGAAGCGAATGTCGATATCGGGATGGTGCTCTTCTTCCTCGGCCACTTCGGCGACGG
>JBKPQI010000262.1:0-3785 GCA_046733975.1 Verrucomicrobiota bacterium | reverse complement strand
ATTTAATGTGACGTTCCTCCATAGATCGGGGCGGTTTTATAGACCGGATTCGGTTTTGGTGAAAGGGACTTTAGCCAGTTGTGTGGGTTGCCGGCGCAACGGCCACAGCGGATGGCTGCGGGAATTTGGCGCGAGGTGCGGGCGATTAGGTCCGAGCCGGACTGGCAATGCCCCTCCCGGTCAGCGGAGGAGGTTTCAGCGCGATACGGAAATTGGACAAGCAGCATATTCGGGAATAGCTCTCGGTGTCGCAAAGCATGCCTCGCCACACACTCACCGGAAATATTCAATGCCACCGGCAGTTCCCATCGCGCACATTGGGAAATCAACGGGACATTCTGGTTTACTTACCCCCGGGTTATCGACGTTTGTTCGCCAACGCTACCCGGTGCTGTATTTGCAGGATGGGCAGAATGTCTTTGATGCCGCGACTGCCTTTGGCGGGGTGGAATGGGGCGTGGACGAGACGGCGCAGCGACTAATTCGACGCCGGCTGATCGAGCCCACGATCATGGTGGCGGTTGCGAATACGGGGCCGGACCGGATTCATGAATACGCTCCGACTCGCGGTTTGATTGACGCCACCGGCAAGCGGAAAAAGCGCAGTCGCGGTCTGGCCCGCAAGTACGGGAAATTTTTGGTCGAGGAACTCAAACGGTTCATCGATTCCAAATACCGGACGAAACCGGAAGCGGAATTCACCGGGCTGGGTGGCTCTTCATTGGGCGCGCTGCTCACGATGTCGCTTGGTCTCTGGTTGCCGAATGTGTTTACGCGGCTGGCCGTCCTTTCGCCGTCGGTCTGGTGGGATGAGGAGGTCATCGTCAAGGCAGTACTCGCGCTCGACCAAAAGCTGCCGCTCAAGATCTGGCTGGATACTGGCACATCGGAGCCAGGATGGGAACGCGCGCGGGATCTGTGTTCGGCGTTGATCGACCGCGGTTGGAATTTGTATGACGATCTTGAGTATCACGAATTCGAAGGGGCTGATCACAGCGAGGGCGCGTGGGCGGCGCGTGTCGATCCGGTGTTAAGGTTTTTGTATCCTCCAGTGGCCGCAACGTCAGCCGATCGGGTCGGCCAGGCGGCGATCGCTGTCTGATATTCGATCGGGCGGCTTGCTGAACTGACCAAGTGCGAGGTCGCTCACTTTGTTCGGGATGACAACGCACGATAATATGGCGCAATGATGCGAAGGAACGGCTGTCTCCAGACTGGCGCCTGATCCAAAGCGATTTCTAATCGCGAATAAGACTGGTTAGGCGACTTGTCAGTCGCACCGGCGAATCGGCAGTCAGAGGCAGGCGTCCCTTGTTAGCCGCCAGCGCGTTCCGCGCCGCTCTACTGCATCCAAACCCCGTAGACCTGGTAGACGCGCACATTGCCGCCGACGAAATCCCAGTCTTTTTGAAACGCAAATGAACGCTCGAAATTGGACCAGGTAAGTTCTCGCGGTCCTTCGGGGTGATTCGGATCGTAAACGAGATAGCGATCGAGCCCGGGCGAGCCGCCAGCCCTTTTCGCGTAAACCAGGACGGCGTGATTAATCCGCAGGTGTGGCAGGGTGGTGAGAAAAGCGACAAACAAGTCGCCGTTATTCAACACGGCGTTGAGTTTTTGATGGGTCCTTTCCTGATACCCTACCCCGGGTTGAAAAAGAGTTCGGGCGTTACTCATTCGCCAGTAAGTCGGCCAGCCGTAACCGATATTTCGCTGTAAGACGTAGCCGCGTTTCTCGCTCATCTCCCGCAGGTTTTTGTAGCCGGGGAAAACCACACGCTCGTTTTCGGGCAGGGTATCGTGCCACGCTCCACGACGCGTGACTTGCCGAATTCGCTCTGCCAGATCGTGATCATTCAACGCCGGAGCGTGCGGATCGAATCGGGCAAACTTCTTGAATTGCATGGTGGTGCGGGAAAGAACAAAGCATCGACGGGTGTAGCGTTTTTGTTGCGCCGACTCGCCGCGACGCATGTGAGCGACGCCATTTTCGTATTCGAACACGGTCATGTTTGCGAACCCGACAGTGTCCTCTTTGAAATGAAGCGGTGGCGTAAATGCGTTCGTGCGACCGCAGCCAAGCAGCAGGAGCAGAGCACAGATGGCAGTGGAACTAAACTTACGAGTCATGATCTTGGGTGTAGGAGCACTCGCAACACTAACGATCTTGTACACGCAAGACGTCGGACAGTGTGCTGACATTTTGCTCCACCGGCGGAGATTTTGGAGTGCGGTAGCAAGCGCAGCGCGACACCGCTTTGCTATGGATAATTCCGCGCGTGATCGACACCGCGCTTACAAAGCGCCGGCGCCGCTGCCGCTCTGCCGGCGCACTCCAGAAACCCGAGGTATTGTAGCAGTGCAGTCGTCGTATTAAGCTCCGAAAAGACTTTGTTACATGCATACTTGAGAGATCCGCTCTATCCGCCAGTCCGGCTCGTATCGTTCAGCCGCTGGCGCCGTTGCCCTTCGACGGCTCGGCAAAATTGCCGAGACTACGGAATTTGTCGTAGCGCTTTTTCAGTAACTGGTTGATCGGCGTCTTGAGCACGCGTTCCAGATTTGAACGAAGTGCTTTACCCAGAAGTTCTGCTGCTTTCTCGTGATCGCGGTGAGCGCCGCCGTCCGGTTCCGGAACAATTTCATCGACGACATTCAGTTTCATCAAATCCTGTGCGGTGAGTTTGAGAGCTTCGGCGGCTTCGGCGGCGTGGCGTCGATCTTTCCACAGGATGGCGGAGCAGGCTTCCGGGCTGATGACCGAGTAATAGGCGTTCTCCAGAATCATGACATGATCGGCAACGCCAATGCCGAGAGCTCCGCCGGAACCGCCTTCGCCAATGACGGCGGCAAGGATTGGGACGCGCAGTTTCATCATTTCACGCAGATTAACAGCGATGGCTTCGGCGATATGGCGCTCTTCCGAGCCGATCCCCGGAAAAGCTCCGGGTGTATCGATCAGCGAAATGACCGGCAGATGAAATTTTTCGCCGAGCTGCATGAGGCGGAGTGCCTTGCGGTAACCTTCAGGATGGGCGCAGCCGAAATTGCGCAGCACGTTTTCCTTTGTGTCACGGCCTTTCTGGTTTGTGATCACGATGCAACGATGCGGGCCCAGCATCGCCATTCCGCACGGCATGGCCTTGTCGTCGCCGAACAAACGATCGCCGTGCAGTTCGTTCCAATTGGTGAAGCAGCGCTCGACATAATCGAGGGCGAAGGGCCGCTGGGTGTGGCGCGCGATCTGCACCCGCTGCCAGGCATTCAGGTTATCGTAAATCTCGCGGCGCGTCGTTTCGATCTTGGCCTCCATCGCTTCTACTTCGGCATCGAAATCGAGGGCGTGCTCGTCGGAATGGTCGCGGATTTCCTGCAAACGACGTTGCAGCTCCACGATCGGCTTCTCGAAGTCGAGCGGTTGGGGCTCTTTCATCGGCTATTCTGTAATGGTGACAGGGGTCTTGCCGTTGACAAGGCTGCTTAATTCATCGGCGTCCCCGGCGGAAATGCCGAGGCCGGTAGGGGGGGCCGGCTGATCGGAACCCGGATGAGAGGCGTCGGGGATCGCGTAAATGGTATAGCCGGGCGCGGCCAGCCGAATCCACCGGGTGCTGACCTGATATTCGCGGCTGCCGAACCCGACGCGTTTGCCATCTTTCCAAGCCAGAATCTCCGCCACTTTGGTGTTAATGCGTGGTGGCTGCTTTGCCGATAACTTTACCTCCTGGACATGATATTGTTTGAAAAACTGGCCGTGGTTCATCAGCACAATCACCTTCTGTTTG
>JBKPQI010000261.1:0-7209 GCA_046733975.1 Verrucomicrobiota bacterium | reverse complement strand
TTGTGAAATGCAACAGCTTGGGATGCGTGCTAATTGTCCCCAACAATGTGCCGGGGCGTAGCTTAGCTTGGTAGAGCGCGTGGTTTGGGACCACGAGGTCGCAGGTTCAAATCCTGTCGCCCCGAGATGACACTTCCTTTTTGTTTAATTGAGCAAACCTAACTGCAAGTTTTTTCGTCATTAGCTATTCCTCTGGCTCGTACCCCAGATTGGCAGCCAGGCGCTTCTCAACCGTTGCTGCCGATTCGCCGGTGCGAGCGGCATAATCCTCCACCTGATCACGCCCGATTTTCCCGACGCCAAAGTATTTCGCTTCCAGATGTGAAAAATAAATCCCGCTCACACTCGCACCGGGATGCATGGCGCACGATTCGGTCAGCCGGATTCCGGCATTGACCTCCGCTTCGAGTAAATCGAACAGAGTTCGCTTCTCGGCATGGTCGGGACATGCTGGATATCCCGCCGCCGGTCGGATACCGCGGTATTTTTCCCGAATTAAATCTTCCGTGCGGAGGTTTTCGTTGCGACCAAATCCCCAGGCTTCGCGAGCAAGTTTGTGCGCGTATTCGGCGAACGCCTCCGCCAGCCGGTCCGCTAGCGCTTTGAGCATGATGGCGCGGTAATCGTCATGTTCGGCCTTGAATCGCTCCGCTACCTCATCAGCACCGATGCCCGCAGTCACGGCAAAGCCGCCAATGTAATCCTGTTGCGAAGCGACGTAATCCGCCAGGCAATGATTAAATTGCCCGGCGGGCTTACGCATTTGTTGACGGAGGAAATGTAACGTCGTTAGCGAACGTGATCGCGAGTGATCGGTAAAAAGCGCAACGTCGTCGCCGATCGCGCTCGCGGGCCAGAATCCGATCACTCCGCGAGCTTGCAATAATTGTTGATCGACAATCTCCGCTAACAACTTCTGGGCATCATCGAATAACTCACGCGCTTGTTTGCCGACGGTGGCGTCCTCAAAAATCGCCGGGTAACGCCCGCGCAATTCCCACGTATGAAAGAACGGCGACCAGTCGATAAATGGGATGAGTGTTGCAATCGAGAAAGCCTCGTCATCCCGAGCGAATTCGAGGGATCCCGAGGCGTTACCTTTAAGATCCCGCAACGGGATCCCTCGACTGACGGTCAGGATAACGCGCACTCCCAGGAACTCTGGCTTCGGCGGCTGATAACCGCTCCAATCGATTGGCGTCCGATTCGCCCGCGCCTCCGCAATCTTGAGCAGCTCACGCTGACCGAGCTTGGCAGAATGTTCCGCACGCAGGCGTTCGTAATCCGCCCGCGTTTCTTCATCAAAAGATTTGGCCAGCGTCGGGTTGCTTAGCTGATTCACCACACCGACGGCGCGCGATGCATCGAGCACATGCACCGTGCTCGATTTATAATGCGGCGCGATTTTTACCGCGGTGTGAGCGCGACTTGTCGTCGCTCCCCCGATCAAGAGCGGCACGCGAAAGTTCTCGCGTTCCATCTCCTGCGCGACATGAACCATTTCATCGAGTGAAGGTGTAATCAGTCCGCTCAGACCAATGACATCAGCTTTGACCGATCGCGCCGTTTCCAGAATCTTCGCCGCCGGGACCATGACGCCGAGATCGATCACGTCATAATTATTACATTGCAGAACCACACCAACGATATTTTTACCGATGTCATGGACGTCCCCCTTGACCGTGGCCATGACGATGCGGGCCTGAGGTTTCGCACCTGCCGTTTTCTCCGCTTCCATGAACGGCATCAGATAGGCCACTGCTTTTTTCATCACCCGCGCCGATTTTACGACCTGCGGCAGAAACATCTTGCCGGCTCCAAACAGATCGCCCACCACACTCATGCCAGCCATGAGCGGCCCTTCGATCACCTGAAGCGGTTTGGAAAATTGCTGTCGTGCTTCTTCTGTGTCGCCTTCGATGAAATCCACCACCCCATGGACGAGCGCGTGCTTCAGTCGTTCCTCGACCGGAGCAGAACGCCAGGCTTTCTCCTGCACCGGCCCTTTCACTTTCGCGTGCACGCGCTCAGCCAATTGCACCAATCGCTCCGTAGCATCAGCTCGCCGATTCAACAGCACATCCTCCACCCGCTCGCGCAACTCCGGCTCGATCTCTTCGTAAACAGCAAGCTGACCTGCGTTAACGATCCCCATGTCTAAACCCGCGCGAATCGCGTGGTAAAGAAACGCGGCGTGCATCGCTTCGCGCACTGGATTATTCCCGCGGAAGGAGAATGAAATATTGCTGATTCCACCACTGACGCGCACCCCCGGCAGGTTGCCTTTGATCCAGCGTGTCGCTTCGATGAAATCGACAGCGTAATTGCGGTGCTCTTCCAGTCCGGTGGCGACTGTGAGTACGTTCGGATCGAAAATGATGTCGCTGGCTGGAAAGTTGAGGCGTTGGGTCAACAAATCGTAGGCACGCTGGCAAATCTCAATTCTCCGCTGCAACGTGTCGGCCTGGCCGCGCTCATCGAAAGCCATCACGATCACCGCCGCGCCATAGCGGCGGACCAGCATGGCCTGACGCAGGAACTCCGGTTCGCCATTTTTCAGCGAGATAGAATTCACGACGCTCTTTCCCTGGGCACATTTCAATCCCACTTCGATTACGCTCCATTTCGAGCTATCAATCATCACCGGCACGCGCGCGATCTCCGGTTCGCTGCTAACGAGATTTAGGAAACGAACCATGGCCGCTTCCGAATCGAGCATTCCTTCATCGAGATTGATGTCGATAATATTGGCTCCGTTGACGACCTGCTGCCGCGCAATGGCAACGGCGCCATCGAAATCGCCCGCCAAAATTGTTTTCGAAAATTTCGGCGACCCGGTGATGTTGGTGCGTTCACCGATGACAACGAACCCAAAGTCGGGTGTGATGTTAAGCAGTTCGAGTCCCGAGAGAGGGAGCGGGAAAGTCGCGTCATCCCGAGCGGAGCGCAGCGGATACGCCAGTCCGGCTCGGACCGAGGGATCCGGTTGCGAAGCCTTGAAGGTAACGCTTCCGAATCCCTCGGCTGCGCTCGGGATGACGGGTATTTGTCGCGGTGGCAACTCGCGCGCCGCCTTCGCCAACGCAGCGATGTGCGCCGGCGTCGTTCCGCAACAGCCACCAACCATGTTGAGCCAGCCTCTCCGCGCCCATTGCAGCACTTTCGGGCCGAACGTTTCCGGTGTTTCCGGGAATCCCGTCTCCGACAGCGGGTCCGGCAACCCGGCATTCGGATAAGCGCTGACAAATGTGGGCGCCACTCGGGCCAGCTCTTCGACGAACTGATTCATCTCGTCAGGGCCCAGCGCACAATTCAACCCCACGATCAGTGGATCTGCATGCGCGATGGAAGCGAGAAACGCCTCCAGCGTCTGGCCACTCAGAGTGCGACCCGACCGATCTGTGATTGTGCCGGAAATAATCAGCGGAATCGCCCGGCCATTTTTCTCGAATGCTTCAGAAATCGCGACCAACGCCGCTTTCGCGTTTAGAGTATCGAAGATCGTTTCGACCAATAAAACATCGACGCCGGCTTGCAGTAACGCATCGATCTGGTCACGATACGTCTGTTTGATTTGATCAAACGTAACGGCGCGAAATCCGGGGTCGTTCACATCCGGGGAGAGCGATGCAGTTACCGGCAGGGGACCAAGCGCGCCGGCAATAAAGCGCTGTTCGCCGGTCTCGTTACTAACGCCATCGGCCGCTTCTCGCGCCATTCGAGCCGCCACGTCGTTGATTTCCCTCACGGTTTCCCGAAGTGCGACGTCATTTATGACGCAGTCAAAGAACTCCGGATCCTTGCGACCGCGCTCCGGCGTGCCCGAGAAAAGAAACTCATGAAGCCCAATCGTCGTGGCGCTGAAGGTATTCGTTTCGATCATGTCGGCGCCGGCGCGCAGATATTCTTCGTGCACTCGCTCGACGGCTTGCGGCCTGGTCAGAAGCAACAGCTCGATAGCGCCTTTGAGGTCTTTGCCTTTCCAGTCGCGAAAACGTGAACCCCGGTAGTCGGCTTCGGTCAATCCAAGCCGGTGGAGCGTCGTTCCCATGGCGCCGTCGAGAAGGGCAATACGTTTGTGCAGCAGCGCGGCCAGAGGGTGGGATAAATCGGGCACAGAGGAAACAAACCAGTTTTCGTACCGTCTTCAAGGAACAAATTGACGTATCATGATATGTAGATGTGTTTTGCTGTTTGCTCGGGGCAGACCGAGGGGATTCGGTGGCAAAAGGCTTAAGGCAGCGCATCGGGATCCCTCGACTACGCTCGAGATGACGGCCGTTTTGAATGAATGTTAGCCGCTCGTTCCGAGCCGACTTGGGCAGAAGACTGAGTAGCACGCTTTTGCGTGTTCAGGGCGCGCGGAAGCAAGCTCTCGGCTCTACGATCCCCTCAGATTTGTTTTAATTCGCAGGGACGAGGGAGCCTCAAGCTCCGATAAAAACGACTTACCGGTCCCGGCGAGCTTCTCTTCCAGCCGCTTGGTGCAATCGCAGTCGCAACAGGCCCAGGCTTCGGTCCCGTTTTCACGCCGGCAATTGCGACGGGAATGGGGCATCCTCCACCGACAACAGCTCGAAATATTCCTCCCAATACGGACGTTCGTCGGCCAGGGGCGGATCGCAAAAGCACGTCTCCACCCAGCGCGACCAAGCGTGCCATCCGCAATCGCCGTCACGAGCGCAGCTTCGCGTGCTGATTTTACCCGAGCTTTTATGAGATACCGCATGAGGAACCGTCCAAGCCGTCTTCGCGGTTCCAGGTCAAGCTCAGTGCGGTCCGGGAGCCAACTATGGTTTGGGTTCGCTCCCAAACTAAGCTTGGGAGCTGTGTCTTTTCCGACGCTGGCCGGTGTAAGACCAAAATCTTATAGCCGTCAGATCATAAATATTATAAAAACAGCGCTGGATATATATACAAGGACCACCATGTACACCCGGTTAAAAAATCACAAACCCTGCGTTTCACTCCTGGCGGCCGGGGCCACGCTAGCGTTGGCAACCCTGATCGACGCTTCGAGCTCTTTGCAAGTCGAGCAGTTAGGTCAAATGGCCGTTCACCGAACCGCCCATAAAGCGACAGCGCTTTCCGATGGTCGCGTGCTCATTACTGGCGGCCGCAACACGGCCGGCATTGTGATTCCGGACGCCGAAATCTTCGACCCGAACACCGATGAATCCTCAGCGGTCGCTCCCATGGCGACAGCGCGTGTTGATCATGCGGCGACGCTGCTCAAGGACGGCCGCGTGTTGATAACTGGCGGCAGCAACGCGACTGGCACTCTCAATTCGGCGGAAATTTTTGACCCGAGTACTGGATCTTTCAGCACGGTAGGCAGCAGTATGAACATGGCTCGCGCCCGCCACACTGCGACCTTGCTTAGCTCAGGCAAAGTGCTGATCGCTGGGGGCGACATCAGTCCGACTCTGGTTGACCCGAACGGGACTGATGTCACCGGCACAGCCGAAATGTTTGATCCGGGTCCGGGTACATTCGGCGACCTGGTTCTTCTGCAAAGATCCCGCAGCGGTCATACGGCGACGTTATTTTCTAATGACACGGTATGGCTGGCGGGCGGCGGCAACAACACCATTGAGAGCTTCGATGCCAGCGCCGATGCATTCACTCTTTCTAGCGCGACGATGACCGCGGAGCGCAGCGGACACGACGCGTTCACGCTCTCGAGTACCAGTCTGTTGTTGTTCGGTGGCGATGCCGACAACACGATCGACGCGTTCAATCCTTCCGCGGACACTGTTTCGCTAAAGGCGAAATTGGACGGTAATTCCTCCAGCGCTACTCTTCTGACCAACGGCAAAATTCTGGTAATGCGGTCGACCGCGTCCGGTGTCTACGCGCCGGATGCGAGTGATCAGGCTGCGCCTTTCACGGTGTTCGACGAAACGTCAGTTCCGGGCAGCACGACCTTGCAACGGATAGGCCAGACCGCCACGGAACTTTCCGGCGACAAGAAGATTGTAGTCGCGGGCGGCGTGAACGCGCAGCAGCAACCGATGTTGCAAATTGCGACCTTTAATCCTGCCAAAATCTGGACGGACAAGGATGATTACATGCCAGATGATCCTGTTCTACTCTTTGGTTCAGGGTGGAAAGCGAATGAGAATGTCTACCTCTACGCGGTAGATTCGGAAACGGAGCAGTGGACTTACGAGAGCACCGTAGCAGCCGATTCCAACGGTAGCTTCGCACTCCAACCATATTTTATCGTACAGCTACGGCAACTCGGCACAATGTTCACTGTAGATGCAGTCGGCGCCCAGTCGAACATGCAGGCTGAAGTCGAATTCACCGATGCCGTAAATTTCAGTTCAATTTCAGTCGGAGCACAAAACGGCACAGCTGTAGCCGGCACGCCAGCTTCAGTCACCTATCAGCTTGCGGGCACCTACAGCGGAAACGGCGCCAACAATGACGATCCCGTGACGCTAAGCTTCATTGGTTGGACCGGCGGCACACCAGCAGGGGTGACCGCATCCATTTCCCCCACGAGTATTACCACGGGATCACCGACCTCGACGCTCACACTGCAGACATCGGCGTCAACCACAGTGGCAGGAACCTTCTCTTTCAGTGTGCGGGGCACGACTAAAGGCGGACAGACGAAAGACGGCACGGGAACGCTGACGATTTCGCCGGGAGCGGCCACGAAGATCGCGCTCAGCGGTTCTGCTGCCAATCTTGGCTCCGGTAGCACGCGTGTTTTAACAGCGAGTATTCAGGACACAAACGGAAACACCGTCACCTCGGGTCCGAACAGTACGTTGAGCGTGACGTTCGCAAAAACTGCGGGCAGCGGAACCGTAACGGGGCTCGCATCGGTGAACGCTTCATCTGGCGTGGCGAACATTACTGTAACGGGCAATCAGCTTGGTTCGATTACAATCGCAGCCTCAGGCGGCGGCTTAGCGCAAGGAGTAGGCAATCCAATCACGTTTAGCGTGGTAGCTGGAGCCGCGAACAAACTGGCGCTTAGCGGTTCGACTGCGGACCTGGCGGCTGGCAGCACGCGCGTCCTCACCGCCACTATTCAAGATGCTAACGGCAACCCCGTCACTACAGGGGCCGATAGCACACTAAGCGTTACTTTCGCAAAAAGTGCGGGAACAGGCACCGCAACAGGCCTTGGATCGGTTAATGCGTCGGCCGGCGTCGCCGCAATAACTGTGACAGCCAATGCGCCGGGTTCGA
>JBKPQI010000260.1:0-5799 GCA_046733975.1 Verrucomicrobiota bacterium | reverse complement strand
ATGCAGACGATTCGGCGTTCGGCGTTGTCCGCCAGTCCGGCTCGGACCCTTCGATGTTTGATGTTTCTTCTCTCAACCTTGTCACTCGCCGCCCCACCTACATTCCCGATTACGACACTCCGCGCTTTCGTTTAACTCCGTCGCACTCGGCGTATTTTAAGGTCGCTGAGGGCTGCAATCATCCGTGCAGTTTCTGCGTCATCCCACAGATGCGCGGGCGCCATCGCAGCCGCACTCCCGAATCAGTGCTGACCGAGATTCGCGCACTGGTGGCAGAAGGCGTGCGCGAAATTAATCTGATCAGCCAGGATACCACCTATTACGGAATGGATTTGTGGGAGGAAAAAGCCGGGCCGCGACAACCCGTCGATTCCACTCGCGGCCTGACGCTGGCCGGCCTCTTGCGCGAGATCGAAAAGATCGATGGCGATTTTTGGATTCGGCTGCTTTACACGCACCCTGCGCACTGGAGCGACGAATTGATCGCAACTATCGCCGAGTGCCGGCACGTCGCGCGTTACATCGACATCCCGTTGCAGCATATCGACGAATCGATGCTTCGCCGGATGCGGCGTGAAACCAGCCGCGCGCACATCGAAGAATTGATCGGCAAATTACGCGCCGGCATTCCTGGAGTCGCTCTGCGCACCACCTTCATTGTGGGTTTTCCGGGCGAAACGGAAACAGAATTCGAGACACTGCTTGATTTCATCGCACGCACCCGATTTGAGCGGCTGGGAATCTTCAAATACTCGCGCGAGGAAGGATCGCGTGCCGCCAAAATGCCGGGCCAGACTCCAGCGAAAGTGAAAAACGAACGTCATCGGCGCGCCATGAGTTTGCAGCAAAAAATTGCGCATGAAATCGCCGCCGCGAAGATCGGGATCGAACTAAAGGTGTTGGTCGATCAGCCGCTCATTGCCCGAACCGAAGCCGACGCACCGGATGTGGACGCGCGAGTCTTGCTCGCCCATCCCGGGCCGGTCGGCGAGTTCGTCGTGCGACAGATTCGCGGCAGCCGGGGATACGATCTACTCGCGTAGCTCCGTCGTCCCGAGCGAAACCACAGTCCGGTTCGAACCCGAGGACCCCCGCCGCGAGACCTTTAAGTCGGCTTCATCGGGATCCGTCGACTTCGCTCGGCATGACCGTGGGCCGACCGGAGTTTTTATCGTGCGACCGTCAATTCACCAGTGACAAGGGCGAAGCTTTCTGGCAATCTTGTAATCGCCGCAATAGGATTATGGCTGAAGCCCACGAACCTAACGAACCAAAGAAAGAGACTGTCCGCATTACTCTTCCCCCTCGTCATGAAGAGGGCGGCGCGCCCCAGGACGACGAGACTGTCATGATCAATTTGCCCGCTCGTCCACCGACGTCGGAACTACCTCCGACATCGGTTCCCCTCGTGCCGAGACCCGGTAATGTTCCAATTCCGCGACCGCCCGTGTCGCAAGTTCCACTTCCGAAACCTCCCGCGCCCAGTGTGCCGGCACCGCGAACATTTGCGCCCCCACCACCGCCTGGACCAGCGTCGAAAACGCCTTTGCCGCGGCCGATCGGAACCGCAACTGCTGCTCCGGCCCCTGTTCCGGTCACTGCTCCGCCTCCCGCGCCCGCTCCTGCCACGGCGGCGCCCGCCACAACCCCGCTAAACAAGGAAACGGCCCGCATCAGCGTGTTGCCCGACCCGCCAAAGCCAACGCCGGTAAAAATGTCGAAAACCCAGCCGCTAATGACCGCAAGCGCGAGCCCGGCTGCTGCGCCAACCGCACCCGTGACGATCGCGCCGCGTCCGCCGGAACCGGTGGTCGACAGAATCCCCATGGGGCTGTGTTGGGCGTTGCTAATAATATCAGCCGCCACTTTGATCATTGAGATTTGGAATTATATTTCGTGATGGAAAATGCCATCACCCTTACTGAATCGAACTTTGATCGCGAAGTAAACAAGAGCGACAAACCCGTGCTCGTTGATTTCTGGGCCGAATGGTGCGGGCCGTGTAAACTAATCGCGCCCCTGATCGAAGAAATCGCCCGCGAGAAAGCCGGTTCTGTCAAAGTGGGCAAGGTGAATGTCGACGAGAATCAGAGTCTTTCTTTTAAATTTAACATTCGTGCGATTCCTACGCTCCTGCTTTTCAAAAACGGCCAGGTCCGCGATCAAGTTACCGGTATGACAAGCAAGAAAGATCTCGTCGGTCGCATTGACGCGCTGGCGTAGGGTGCGTCGAATGTGCCTCAGTGCTGTAGCCGCACTGTGGGCGCGTCGACCACAGGATGACGGCTACAACTAAAAACTAATCTTTAAAATACGCCCGTCCGTCCCCACGAACCATCCGGCTTTGGGGCTGGCAAAGGCCACCGCCCAGAAGCCGCTCACCCCGGGCAACGTAAACCAGGTCGTGCCCTCGTCGGGCGTCCACGCAGCGGTTCCGGTTGTGAACGTGGGCGCGTCATTGGCGGTGATCACCACGGCACGACCGAGGTTGTTTCCGCCCCCGCGACCAGTGCGTCCGACATAGCTTAAGCCGAAAATCGCACCGGTTACTGGAGGCGGGTTCGTGAGCGTCCATGTCACACCCCCGTCACTCGAAACCGCAGTACGCGCGTTATTGGGATCACCTGGATCCAGGTCACCGCCGCCAACAATGCCGTCAAATGGATCGCGGAAATCGACTGAAAAAGCGCCGGCGCTGGGCGAGCTGAACAACGGAGTGTCATACGCGTTCCAGGTGCTGCCTTGATCGGTCGTGGCCAATACCCTGGCAATCGCCGCGACGCCTGTCGCTATCCACGCGTTCCTGCCACCTTGTGTTGTGACGCAAGTACCGCTTGACGCGAAAGAGCCTTCACCGGGCAACGCCGGAGGCATATTGCCGCTGATGTCCTGCCACGTCCTTCCGTCAACGGTGCGGAAATCGGGAAACACTCCATTGATTGAGTCGCCAATCAGAATTCCGCGCTTTGGCGTCCAAAACGCGAAGCCATCATAGAAACCATTCGGGTTCTGATTCTCGAACTGAATCGTCCAGGTGGCCCCGCCGTCCAGTGTCTTGTAAACACGGAAATCAGTCGGGTTATTTCCAATTGACATTAGGTAGGCAACCCTCGCGCTGAAGGCTTGTACATCGCGAAATTGCAAGGCCTCAGCGCCCGGTACGACGCCTGCATTCCAAGTCTCCCCCCCATCGGTCGTGACGGTGAATGTACCATTGCGACCGGATGCCCAAACTACTTGTGGATTCACCGGTGACACCGCGATCAGACCGTTGGTCGTCCCGCTGTTTTGCGGAGTCAGCGTGGGTTGATGGGGAAGAGTCGGCGAAAACTCCTGCGGACATGCAATTCCGCAGCTAAACAGCGAGATTAAAAAAGCAACGAATGATCTCATAAACATAGTAAATCCCTCCAAAAGCAGTTTCTTTGGCAGAATAGGCATCTCGGTCAGGGCGTCAAACTTAAGCTGATGTGAGGAGTTGAGATGTATTCCCGTCACGACCTGTTAACTTTTTACCAATCACTTGCCGGTTTTGAAAATGCGCCCGGCGCGGCTCGAACGCGCAACCTTCAGCTCCGGAGGCTGACGCTCTATCCAGTTGAGCTACGGGCGCTGGTTACCCGAGCGTAAGTCGAGGGACCCCATCGCGAAAGGCTAAAGATACATTCAGCGGATTCCTGGGCCAGGCGAAGCTTCAATCACAGACACATTCGATGGAACGGAGCGACACACTTCCGCGTGTCCGGGCGCGCGGAAGCGCGCCGCCTCCGCTGCTGCGCCCTGTAGCCACGGCGCTCTGTCGCCGTGCCTCGGCGGATCAGCCGATAGAATCCCGCGAAGCTGCCTTAGAGCTTACGCCGCGGGATCCCTCGACTTCGCTCGGGATGACCAGATTCGGGAGCTGACTTGCATTTGAGGCGCATCTGCCGAGATTGAGCGCCCGCTCGTTGCCTCGATCGCCAATCTAGGTTTCCGCGGAGAACAACTGATTTGTCATGAACCGCATCGTCGACGCCATCGAGAAGGAACAGTTCAAAAGCGAAATACCGACCTTTCGGGTCGGCGATTCCGTTCGCGTGCACACTCGAGTCGTCGAAGGCGACAAGGAACGCATCCAGATCTTCGCCGGCATCGTCATTGGCCGTAAAGGCCGCGGCTTGAATGAAACTTTTACCGTTCGCCGCATTTCCTACGGCGAAGGTGTGGAACGAGTTTTTCCGATGCATTCACCGCGCATCGCGAAGGTAGAAGTGGAAAAACAAGGCCGGATCCGTCGCGCCAAGCTGAATTACCTGCGCTCGCGCAAGGGCAAGGAAGCAATCGCCGTTCGTGAATAGTTTTTAAGCAACGTTTTGGGATTGGATCGGCGTCCGAACAGCCAACGGTTACCGCCTGGCACCACGGCGGAAATCCCAAGCACCAACTCCAAAGAAGCTCCAAGCTCCAATAGTCAAATTTAAATGCGAGCGCGGAGCTCTGGTTGGAGCTTGAATGTTGGAGCTTCTCTGGTGCTTGGAGCTTGGGATTTGGTGCTTCGCGGGCGCCGCGATGGTGCTTTTACCGCACCGCGCGTTGATTCCGCGTTTTCAACGCGCGGAATCTTCAATAACGTGTCGGCGATGCGTCGCTGCGGGTTTCGTTACGAAAAGAAGCTGCGCGCGCTCGGTGTCGTTCGCATCGCCGGAATCGATGAAGCAGGACGGGGCGCGCTGGCCGGCCCGGTGGTAGCGGCTGCTGTCATTTTACCGGAAAAATTTCGGCATCGAAAATTGAAGGATTCAAAACAATTGCTGCCGGAGTTGCGGGAGCAGATTTACGATCAGCTGGTCTCTCGCGAGGATATTTTTTGGAGCGTCGGGACCATTGACTCGATTGAGATCGACCAGATCAATATTCTGCGCGCCACGCACAAGGCGATGCGGTTGGCGCTCGACGGATTGACCGCAATTCCGGAGCACGTGCTGATTGACGGTCTTCCCGTGTCGCCGTTTCCTTTGCCGCAGACAGCCATCATCGACGGTGATTGCATTAGTCTTTCCATTGCCGCCGCCAGTGTGATCGCAAAAGTGACACGCGACCGTTTAATGCGTGAGTTTTGCGGGCGGTTCCCGGAGTATTGTTTCGGCCAGCACAAAGGCTACGGTACTGAACTTCACCTCGTCAAACTTCATGAACACGGGCCTTGTCCGATCCATCGCCGATCTTTCGAACCGGTGGCGCAACCGCTCCTCGCGCTCGATCTAATCTCATGTCGAGTGAAACAAAGCGGCGAGGCCTCATCGCCGGAAATGTCCGCGACGAACCCGGCGGGGATTGTGACAGAGGCTTGATCATTCACGGCCTGTAGCCAGGGCGCTCTGTCGCCGTGCGCACGTCTCGACTGAGCGGGGGGCGGTACAGTTGCAGCCTTTGCGTCGGTTGGAATGCGAGAGGCTTGATACACTGCCGCGGTTTCGCTTCAATTCATATCCCATGAATTCCAGCTTTGCCCGTTCACTTGGCGTTATTTCGAGCCGGTGGCGTAGCCGTTTTTCGCCACCGAAGGAATTATCTAAAAACATCCAGCTCGGCGAGCGTGGAGAGAAACTGGCCTGCGGTTTCCTCCGGCGTCACGGTTATAAAATTCTCTACCGCAATTTCCGGGCACGACATGGCGGAGAAGTCGATATTGTTTGTCGCGACGGCGACACCCTCGTATTCGTCGAAGTGAAAACACGACGACACGATGATCTGGTCCGACCGTCAGAAGCAATCAACGCCGCGAAACGAAAATTAATTTCGCGCGGCGCGGTGGCGTGG
>JBKPQI010000259.1:0-4183 GCA_046733975.1 Verrucomicrobiota bacterium | reverse complement strand
GGCATACTTGGTGCTAAAAATGATGGTATGCGGGATATCAAGCTCTCAGGCCGCGAGGCAGCAGTGGTCCGTGCGATTGGCTTTGCCGAATCGATGCTGGGTGCGGAGATTTTAGACTCAACACGGATGGAGCCGGAGGATGTCGGCGATACCCTCAACGGTCTGATTGCGGCCGGCTTTGTCGAAACCATTCCCTACGCCGAACAAGTTGATTTGGCAGAAATGCCTGCAACGGCGTTTGAAGTAAATCCTGCCTACGTTCACGAGCTACGCGTCGCCATTGCTCGTCGCTGAGCCTGTAGTCGCGTCGCTGGCCGCGGCCCGCTTCTTGATTGAGCGTCGGGCGTTGGGCGTTCGGTCATCGCTTTCTATCTCGCCAACGAGGGCACCGCCGGTTCGCGCGTTCGGCGTTCGCCAAACAGCTGACGAATTACATCCTCTATCGGCATTTCCTGAACGTTAATGTCGTTGACATCGCACGCCGCCAGTAGATGGCGTGCCGTTTCTGTGACATGCGCGCGCGGCACCTTTAATTGCACCGATACCGGCGTCTGCGCCACCACCTCGCCGAACTCACGAAAGTCCCGTTTCGACTCCCCACTAAACGTCAGGCTGATGACTTTATCGCCGGAAAAGCGATCGATGATGTCGTCGAGTGGACCATCGAAGAAAATTTTTCCATGATCGATGATCATGACCCGGTCACATAACTCCGCAATGTCCTGCATGTAATGACTAGTCAGTAGGGTGACGATGCGATGCTCGGAATTATAGATCCGCAAAAATTCCCGCACCCGCTTCTGGCTAACGACGTCTAGACCGATGGTTGGTTCGTCCAGGAACAACACTTTGGGCTCGTGAATAAGCGCGCTGATCAACTCCATTTTCATTCGTTCGCCCAGCGAGAGCTCGCGCACCATTACGTTCATTTTGTCTGTCACTTCCAGTAATTCGCTCAGCCCGCCCACGACTTTCTTAAAACGATCGCGATCAATGCCGTAGATGGCGCGGTTGAGCTCGAGTGATTCCTGGGCCGGCAAATCCCACCACAACGCGTTCTTCTGTCCCATCAGCAAACTGAATTGTCGCTTCATCTCATTGCGCCGCTCCCATGGAACAAAGCCAAGCACCCGCGCGTCCCCCGACGTCGGATTCAACAGACCCGACAACATCTTCAACACTGTTGTTTTGCCCGCCCCGTTTGGTCCCAGGAACCCGACAAATTCGCCTTCCTCGATCTGAAAGCTCACTGCGTCCGCCGCCCGCGTCTCATCATAACGTCGCCGCACCAACCCCTTGATCGCTCCGAGAAGGCCGCTCTCCTTACGATAGGTGCGGTAAACTTTCGTTAAATCGCGTGCCTCGATTGCACTCATTGATCCTTGTTCTTTATCCCACTTCCAGCCTCTGAGAGCAATCCGGGTCGGCCCAGGTGCGTTGCCTCCGCGTGAGAAATCAAGGATCGGCTGTGTCTGACTGCCGTCTTTTAAGTCGGCGGCTGGACGGACGTAAAAGGACTGCTTCTCAAGCGGCGCTCGATTTCGCCGCCGGTTTTTTTCGCACTAACGGCAAAACTTTTTCCACCAGTGCGTCGGCGGTAACGCCGTGCTTTTTGCGCAGAATTGGAACGCCGCCATGCTCAATGAATTCATCGGGCCAGCCAATTCGCACAATCGGCGTATGAATTCCCTGAGAATATAGATGCTCCATTACCGCGCAGCCGAAGCCGTTATGGAGGACGTGATCTTCAATCGTCGCCAGCACCTCCACGCTTCGAGCAAAAAACTCAAGGGTCCCCGTATCCAGCGGTTTGATCCAGCGCGGATTGATCAGCGCAACCGAAATCCCCTTCTCCTGCAGTTTTCTGGCCGCTTCCTCCGCCATTTCAAACATGTTGCCCAGCCCGAAAATCGCGACCTCCCGTCCGTGTTGCACCACTTCGGCCTTGCCGATCTCGAGCAATTTCGGCTCCGACTTCGGCTTGGCCCCGGTGCCTGCGCCGCGCGGGTAACGGATTGCAACTGGACCGGCGCTGTAATTCGCCATCGTCCAAAGCATGTCCACAAATTCGGCTTCGTCCTTTGGCTGCATGTGCACCCAGTTGGGAATGTGCCGTAGATATCCAATGTCGAATAAGCCATGGTGCGTCGGTCCATCGTCGCCGCTCAATCCCGCGCGGTCCATACAAAGCGCGACGTTTAGTTTTTGAATGCCCATGTCGTGAATCGCCATGTCGTAAGCGCGCTGGAAAAAAGTCGAGTAAATCGCCAGGAACGGCTTCAGCCCTTGCGTGGCTAATCCGCAGGCGAAGAGCGCCGCGTGTTCTTCCGCAATGCCAACGTCGAAGTAGCGATCCGGATGCGCCGCCTGGAAAAATCCCAGCCCAGTCCCGCTTGGCATCGCCGCGGTGATGGCCACGATCTTTTCGTTGGAATCGGCGAACTTAGCCAGCGTTTTGCCGATAATCTCCGAGTAGGTCGGCGTTGGTGCCGGCGCAGTTTCACCGGTCTCTAATTTGTATTTTCCGAGCCCATGAAACTTGTCTGGTTTGGCCAGCGCCGGCTCGTAGCCTTTCCCTTTTTTCGTCAGAATGTGCAGGATCACCGGTTCTTCCTGCGTTTTCAAAAACTCGAACGTTTTGATCAGGAGCGGAATGTCGTGTCCATCGATTGGCCCGTAGTAGTGCAGCCCGAGTTCTTCAAAGATCACGCTCGGCACCAGCAATCCTTTGACCCCTTCTTCAAATTTCGCCGCGAGATGAACCACGCTTTTGCCCGCGACCGCCTGAATGAATCGCCGCGCTTTTTCGTGCAATCCGGCGTACATCGGGTGCGTGGCGATGGTGTTAAAATAAGAAGCGATCGCGCCGACATTTTTCGCGATCGACCATTCGTTGTCGTTTAGAACAACGATGAACCGTTTCGTCTGCGATTTGGCGTTGTTGAGCGCTTCATAGCTGATCCCACAGGTAAACGCGGCGTCACCCGCCACCACCACCACATGTTCGTCGTCCGCGCCGCGCAAGTCCCGGCCGACCGCCATGCCCAACGCCGCCGACAATGCCGTCCCGGCATGGCCCGCACCGTAGCAATCGTGCTCACTTTCGGTCCGGAGCAAAAATCCATTCAGTCCCTCGTACTGCCGCATGGTATGGATGCGGTCGAGTCGACCGGTAAACATCTTGTGGACATAACCCTGATGGCTGACATCGAAAACGAAGCGATCTCTTGGCGTGTTGAAAACGCGGTGCAGCGCGATCGTTAGCTCCACCACGCCAAGATTCGGGCCGAGGTGTCCGCCCGTCTGCGAAAGCACCTGAATGAGCTTGTCGCGCACCTCCTGCGCCAGTTGTGGCAGGTCCTGTTCCGGGATGGCTTTGATGTCATCCGGGCCGCGGATACCTGCGAGTAAATTGCCGCCGTTATTAGAAGAGTCTGACGTCATCGTTCTCCTTCATTGAATCCGCAACTGCTGAGGCAATTGGCGGTTCGGTTGCTGCAAAATCTTTGACCGAAGTCTTGCCCCCATGATCGCGGGTGATGATCTGGATCTTTTGTTCCGCATGCGCAAGGCGCTCCTGACAAACCTTTACCAACTTCATTCCTTCTTCGTAACGTACCAGCAAGTCTTCGAGTAACATTTTCCCCGACTCCATCTCTTCCACGATTTTTTCCAGCCGCTCCATCGCCGTTTCGAAACTTATCTCCGCCTTCTTCGCAGGACTGGCCATAGCAAACGTGGAATTAAGCATACCGCCGCCGAGAAAAAAGCCCGAGTTCAGTGCCGCCCCAAGCGTCAGTTGTAACCAGCCGCCTGTCGGGCGCTGGTCCGCTTTCGTAGGCGCTAAACGCAAATGGAGACATCGGCCATAACACCTGACGGGTAACCGCTTTCCGAATTGAAAATCAGCCGTAAAGAGAAGGGAATGAGAAGGTGGTCGGTACTCGTCTCCAGCGCGATATTGTTCGCGATGAACCCGAGCGCCCAGAGTGCACCCAGTCAGGAAATCCAAGCGACCGTCAGGTCCGAGCCGGCGGATATCGCTGGCCCCATCCATACTGGACGTCCAGCCCGCACCGGCCCCGGGGTCTTGATCGACACGAATAGTAATCTCGGCAGCGGCATCGGCGCCGAGCTTTTGGGGGATTACGCAGATGCGGTCAAGCTCCTAACCGAGGCGATT
>JBKPQI010000258.1:0-10028 GCA_046733975.1 Verrucomicrobiota bacterium | reverse complement strand
TCCGTCGCGCTCATCGGCACAAAATTCATGGGCCGCGCTCATTCCAACGCCTGGAGACAGGCTCCACGTTTTTTCGATCTGCCGGCTGACATTCGGATGAGGGCGATTTGTGGACGTGACCGCGCGGCGACACGTCAGGCGGCCAAAGCACTGGGCTGGGAACGAGCTGTCTTCGATTGGAAAGCGGTCGTCAGCGATCCGGAGATCGACATCATTGATATCTGCACGCCGAACGATTCGCATGCTGAGATTGCGATCGCGGCCGCGCGCGCGGGCAAAGCGGTCCTCTGCGAAAAACCGCTGGCGCGAAATGCCAGCGAGGGCCGGCGAATGGTGGAGGCAGTCAGGCGCGCCCGCGTCGCGAACATGGTTTGTTTCAATTACCGCCGCGTGCCGGCGATCGCGCTCGCGAAACAAATGATGGCTGCCGGTGAATTGGGTGACCCCATTTATCATTTTCGAGCTCGCTACGCCCAGGACTGGATTGCAGACGAAAACTTCCCCATGGTCTGGCGCTTGCAATCGAAGGTCGCCGGTTCCGGTGCGCTGGGTGACATTGGCGCCCACATCATCGACCTGGCAAGGTTTTTGGTCGGTGAAATCGCCGGTGTTTCGGCCGTAAGCGAAACCTTCATAAAGAAGCGACGAACTGGAAAGCGGCAGTTTGCTCGCGTCGATGTTGATGACGCCGTCAGCGTGGTGGGCAAATTTAAGAGTGGCGCGATGTTAAACCTCGAGGCGACACGCTTTGCGCACGGTCGAAAAAATCAGCTTTGTTTTGAGATTAATGGCAGCCGTGGCTCGCTCGTGTTTGACTTGGAAACGATGAATCGGCTGCGATTTTATAACGCTGATGATTCCGAAGGAAGGCGCGGATTTCGCGATATTATGGTCACCGAGCCGATCCATCCCTACATCAAACGTTGGTGGCCACCCGGTCATCTCATCGGCTACGAACATTCGTTTGTGCACACCATCGCCGACTTCTTGGCCGCCATCGTTACGCGCAGGCAGGTGCAACCTGATTTTGCAGACGGATTGAAAACGCAGCGCGTGCTCGATTCGATTCGGCGCGCTGGGTGGTGAAACGCCAAATAGCGGGAATGTTGTAGTGGGCGCTGTCCCGAGCGCAAAGTTTTCATGATCCGCTGAGACAGCGGACCCTACGGCGTCAGATCAATTGTCACCGCACGCTCGGCATCGCGAGCGAACGATTCCATGGAAATTACCTCCGAGGCGTCGCATCGGGATCCGCGGCCTCGCTCGGGATGAAGATGTAAATGAGACTAACGAATGCCCGTATCGCAGCGCCATGCCACTTTGGTCATCTGGCCGGCGACGATGTCGACTTCGAACGGTCCGTAGCGACCGATGCCACCGCGCTTCTCCTGCAACGAGACGGTGTAATGACCAGGCTCTAGCGCAACACGGAACTGCCCCTGATCGTCGGTGGTGAATGAGACAACTGTTCTTTTGTCGTTTTCAGCAATGAATGCGGTATTGGCCAGCGGCCGCGAATCCGGGACACCGAGCCTCGCTGGTCCGCCGCGCACTGGTCCGAAGGAGATGACACCTTCCAGGCCCGTTACAGGATCAGCCGCAGACATCGCTAGCATTGCGGTCACACCAAGCAGGCCAAAAAATATCCGGAGCACCGGATAAGATACTGCGAATGTTCTGAAACTGAAATGGTCAACTGGTCAAAAGTCCGGACGGAGGCCCTCCCAATGCCCTAGGTCAGGCCGCTTTCTTGTGGCCCTTGCGTGTTTGATGGCCCTTTCGTGATTTCTCCAGGCTTTCCTGTAACACCGACACCAGATCAATCACTTTGGTGGAAGGACGCGGTTTCTTCTTCGGTTTTTCCTCAATCTCTTCACCGCCGGCTTCCACTTTTTCTTCGATCACTTCCATCAACGCTTCGCGATAATCGTCCCGATATTTCTCTGGTTCCCATTTTGCGGACATGCTATCGACGAGTGCCTTCGCCATATCGAGCTCGCGTTTTCCAGGCTCCAATTTTTTCGGAACATTAAGCTTGTCTGCGTCGGCCAATTCCTCGGCAAAATGCATCAGCTCCAGAACAAGCACACTGTCTTCCGCTTTCACTCCCGCGAGGTACTGGCGCGTCTTAATTACCACCTTGGCAATCCCGACCTTGGCCGTCTCCTTCAGTGTGTCGCGCAGCAGCACGTAGGCTTTGTCGCCACCTTTCTGCGGTTCCAGATAGTAAGGCTTGTAGAAAAACATGGGATCGATCTCTTCTTGGTCGACAAAATCCTGGATATCGACGGTCTGCGTCGCCTCGAGATCGACTCGCTGGAAATCTTCATCTTTCAAGACAACGTATTTGCCCTTTTCGTATTCGTAACCTTTGACTATTTCGTCCCACGGAACTTCTTTGCCGTCTTTTTCGGCGACGCGCTTGTAGTTGACCGGGCTCAGGTCTTTCGACCGCAAGAGCCGGAACTTCAGTTCTTCCTTTCGCGTGGCGGGATAAAGCGCAATGGGGATGTTAACTAGACCGAAACTGATACTGCCTTTCCAAATTGCTCGCATACAAATGTGGTTCGCGAATCGACGGGCATTTGCGTGTTTCGCAGCTGAGGCCCGCCTCCGGTCATCCGAGCGGTAGTCGAGGGATCCCGTTGCCAGATCTTAACGGCAACTTCCACGGCGATCGCTCGACTTCGCTCGGGATGAAGGAATGAACGAGGGTGGACGCCCCAGGCTACGCGGCCACTTCGAGTTGGTCGCGTGAGATCCCGCGCAACTCAAACAAGCGAATCAACGTTTCTTCGATCAGGTTGTTGGGGCAGGAGGCGCCGGCGGTGATGCCGACTACCACGCGGCCCGGTGGTAACCAGAAATGGGAAACGACTTCGCGTTTTTCGTGCAGGTCGTAGTGCTTGATCTCCGTCGCTGATAGGAGACGCGAAGCGTTCAGAACGAAATAGGTCGGCAACTTTTCTTCGCCCATTTCGGCGAGGTGCGAAGTATTCGAGCTGTTATAGCCGCCGACCACCAGCAACAAATCCATCGGAACATCAAGCAACTCGCGTAACGCGTCCTGTCTTTCCTGGGTGGCACCGCAAATGGTATCAAAAAAGCGGAAATTTTTCGCGGCTTCCTCCGGACCATCACGATCAAGAATTGCCTGGCGCACCCTTCGCTGCACTTCCTCGGTCTCGCCGCGCAACATCGTGGTTTGATTGGCCACGCCGACAGTTTTCAAATGCACATCCGGATCAAACCCGGCGGAATGCGCACCCGCGAACTTGTCGAGAAACTCCTGCTTATTGCCGCCGCTACGAATGTAGTTACAGACGTAATCCGTATCCGCCAGAGTGAGCACGACGACGTAGTGGCCCTTGCCGTCGCCGAGAGCGCGCGAACTGGTGGCCTTGGTTTCTTCATGTTCGGCCTTGCCGTGAATGATTGAAGTCACGCTCTCACTCGCATATTTGCGCACGCGTTTCCAAACGCTCATGACGTCGCCGCAAGTGGTATCGACAATCTGGCAACCATGATCCTTGATCTGCTGCAAAATCGACAACTCCGTTCCAAACGCCGGCAGGATGACGACGTCATCCGGCTGCAATTCGGAAATGTCCGCCTGTTTATTTGGGCCGGTCAGATTTTTGATCCCGAGCGAAGAGATCTGCTCGTTTACCTCGGGGTTATGAATAATTTCTCCAACAATAAAGAGGCGACGTTCTTTGAAAACCTTGCGGGCGGCATAGGCCAGATCGATGGCGCGCTCGACCCCGTAGCAAAATCCAAACTGTTTCGCCAACCGCACCGTTACATCCCCGACGGAAATGATTCCGCCGTTTCGCCGCACCCCGTCAACAACGTCGCTGCGGTAATGT
Source organism: Verrucomicrobiota bacterium (assembly GCA_046733975.1). Taxonomy (GTDB): domain Bacteria; phylum Verrucomicrobiota; class Verrucomicrobiia; order Chthoniobacterales; family UBA10450; genus AV69. Next base: position 6,159 of record JBKPQI010000258.1, on the reverse strand, counting down.
GCTTCCACCTGTTCCTGCACCGCCGCCATCACGTCGGGAGTGCGCAGGTTAACTTTTTCCCGGGCGCTGGTGCCGCTGGAAATCAAATTGGTGCTCACAATATTTCTTCGCGGCTGCCCGCGTCGTCGCGCTACTCTACCAGTAGCGGCCCGGTGGGTTTTTGAAACGCGGCTGAACTAACCATGATGTGCGGGTCGGGATCGGGCGCACGTGAATCATCGATCCGCTGCACTTTTGGACCAAGAGTAGCGTCCTCCGGTTGCGTCTCTGCGATGGAAACAGGCGTGCCGATATGAACCAACGCGTAAAATTTCGGCGCCGCTTCGCCGTGCAAACGAATGCAACCGTGCGTCCGCGGCGTGGGGTGAACGAATCCCTGGTGAAATCCATAAGCGGGCGCGAACTCACACCAGAATCCCATCGGGTAACCAACATAGCGACCCGGAATATTCGAGCCAGCCTCAGCCGGCACCACTCTGCCGCCCTGGACGCGGAAACCGTAAGAACCGGAGCGTTTATCTTCCTCCTTCCGGTAAATGGTGAAATGTCCGCGCGGCGTCGGCTTGGATGGAATCCCGACACTGCATGCCACTGCCATCAAGCAGCGATCCCCTTCCATGACATAGATGTTTTCTTTCGAAAGCGAGACCTTCACGACTACCTTCGACGGATCATGCGGCTTGTAGGCAGTTACGTGGTAGGCGCCGCCGGCGAGAGGCGCGGTTGAGCAACTGGTGAACATGAAGGGACCGCACAATGCGATCAGAAAACTAAAGCGCAGTAACATTCGCATAATTCCGGGTAACTAATCAGGATCGGTTGTTTTTTCAACTTTACGGCCTGCGAGAAAGCGGTTGCAACACAATCGCGGCGGTGCCATTGGTTTCGCCACCACGAAAGCCGTCGGTTGGTCCATGAAGGTGTTGACGCGTTTCTCACATTGTGGGTCTGAGTAGTATGACCCTCACGGCGCGTCTCCTTGGTCCAAACAGTTTTCTGCCGCGCGGGCATTGTTACATGTGGGATCCGGGATTGATGCGCCTGCATCTTATCTCGGATTTGCTAATCGTTGCCGCTTACTTGGTTATTCCGACCACGCTTCTGCTTTTCGTTCGGAGACGCCGCGATCTGCCCTTCAACTGGATGTTCATCTGTTTCGCCATTTTTATTCTAGCCTGCGGCCTGACTCATGTGATGGAGATCATCACGCTCTGGAAACCGTACTATTGGATTTCTGGAATAGTGAAGGCGATTACCGCGCTCGCTTCTGTTCCAACGGCGATCCTTCTCATTCGGCTCGTTCCCTCCGCCGTGAATATCCCGGGACCTGCGGTCTTGCGCGCGGCTAATGAGGCGTTGATCGAACAGACGAAACTTCTGAATTTGATCGTCACAAGCATGGGTGATGGTTTGCTGGTGGTGGATCGTGATGGAGCCGCGCTGCTTTCCAACCCGGCCTTACGACGCATGCTGGGATTGAAAAAGGACGAAAACATTCCCAAAAATTGCGCGCGCGAATGCGGATTTTTTCATGCCGATAAAGTGACCCGGATTGCGCCGGCGGAAGCGCCCACTTCACGCGCGGTGGCAGGAGAACATATCGACGAGGACGAAATCTTTATCCGCCATGGGGTGAATGTGGAAGGTTCCTGGGCGCACGTGACCGCGCGGGCATTGCGAGACGAGCAGGGGACGATTCACGGCGCGGTTGCGGTGTTCCATGACATTACCGCGCACAAGCGCGCGGTGGAACAGCAGCAAAACCTCTTGCGCGAGCGTGAAGCCCGGGCCGAAGCGGAGGCAGCCAATCGCGCCAAGGACCGGTTTCTGGCTGTTCTTGGGCACGAGTTGCGAACGCCGCTGACGCCAGTGCTCGCCGGAGTGGAACTGCTGGAGCAAAAGATCAACTTCAATGGCGAATTCAAAGGAACGATTGAAATTATTCGCCGGAACATCGAGCTCGAAGCGCGCCTGATCGATGACATTCTCGATCTCACCGCCATCGCCAAGGGTAAAATTAATCTCGATATCGCTACCGTCGATATTCACGCAGCGGTTCGCGGCGCACTCGATATCTTCAAGACCGAAGTCACCCATAAGAAATTGCGGGTTCACACCAATCTCGCCGCCGCCGACCACTACGCCCGAGCCGATGATTCGCGCCTGATGCAGGTGTTTTGGAACGTCATTAAAAATGCGATCAAATTCACGCCTGAAGGCGGCGCCATTCATATCGACTCAGTTAACGACGACGGAAAAGTTGTCGTCCGGGTAAGTGACAACGGGATTGGAATTGAGCCGGAACTGTTGCCGCGAATCTTTGATTCCTTTGAACAGGGGGTCCGTCGGGTACAGGGCGGACAAGGCGGCCTCGGGCTAGGGCTGGCGATTTCGCGCGCCATTCTTGAGGCGCACCAGGGGCAGGTGGAGGCAAGCAGTCCCGGCAAAAATCGCGGAACGATGGTCACCATTTCGCTCGCAATCATTGCGACGCCATCGAGTGCGAAGGAAGGAGAAGGGAAGCGCGCGCCGAGTGCTGCACCTTGGACAGGGGAGTTGCAAAAGAGCCGGCTGCGAATTCTGCTGGTTGATGATCATACCGACACCGTGACTACCTTGGGAGCGTTATTGCGAAATCTTGGCTATGAGGTCGCATGCGCCGAGACGGTTAAGCAAGCGCTGCAACTGTCGAAGGAATCGAAATTCGATCTGCTGGTAAGCGACATTGGGTTACCGGACGGCAGCGGACACGATTTGATGCGGCAGATTCGGGCCAACCAATCAATCGCCGGAATTGCCCTCAGCGGATTTGGCATGGAAGACGATCTGGAGAAAAGTCGCGCGGTTGGGTTCACTGAACATTTGATCAAGCCAATCAATGTCGATCGGCTGCAGGCGACGCTGCGCGAGATCGCGCAGACCCGGGCTTCGAACAACAATTAGCTGGAACACAGCTAATACCCCAAAAGTAAGGGAGGGCGCCGCGCTCTCGGCGACCAGACGTTTGGCACACGACAGCGCATGTCCCTCCAAACATTGGCAGGACCTGACGGTTTGATGAGAGCGACCGTAGTAACGCAGAAATCATAGGCCGACCGTCAGCGATAGGACTTCGCCTGGCCGACACCGGATCGTCAAATTAATCGGCCGACAACAGACACTGCAGTCTTCGATCAAATCCTGTTCGCGTTGGGACGTATCTACTTCGATCTCGAACGTTTCTCCGCAATGCGGACACGTGATATCGGCTGAAACAATCGGCTGCACTAGCGTCTTTCGATTTTGTAGGGCTAGCGGGTCGCTTGCCATCGGAAGCAGGTGCGAACCGCAGCCGCCGCCATGCAACTTCGGCGGTTAAATCGCATCCGACTTTTTAGCTTCGGCTTCGGCGAGCTTGCGAAAATGCAGCTGCTGAACCCGCCGGCCGTCGCTCTGCGAAATCGTGACAAGATAATTATCAATCTGCACGTGTTCGCCCGGCTTCGGCAGATGTCCCAACAGATGCGTGACGTATCCGCCGATCGTGCTGACGTCGGCACTTTCCAATTCGATCCCGGCCAGATCGCGCAGCTCGTAAAGCGCGAGCGCGCCATCGACGGCAAACTCGTTCTCGTTAATCGCGCGAAATTCTTCCTTCTCCGTGTCGAATTCGTCCTGAATGTCGCCAACCAGCTCCTCCAATACATTCTCCAGCGTGACCATTCCCACTGTGCCACCGAACTCATCCACCACGATCGCGAGGTGCGCGTGCTTGTTGAGAAAAAGTGAAAGTAATTTCTCCAGCGACATCATTTCCGGCACCGGAATTAAATCACGCCGGATCCGCAAAAGATCAGGCTTGGGATCGCGCATCAACGGCACCAGTTCCTTGATGTGAATCAGCCCGATAGTGTTGTCGAGATGACCGCGACAAAGTGGAAAACGAGTATGTCGTGAAGCAAGCGCTTTCTTCACGTTCTCCTCAAAACTCTCTTCCACATTAAGGAAAACAACCTGGCCGCGCGGCGTCATGATATCGCGCACCACGCGTCGGCGCAGATCGAGCGCGTTAACGAGCAAATCTCGCCCGAGCGGAGTCACCTCTTCCGATTTTTCGCTTTGATCTAAAATCAAACGAAGCTCTTCCTCGCTGTGGGCCAGCTCGGTGGCGGCGACTCGCTTGATTCGAAGCAGCCGAACCAGAAGAAGGTTGGACGATTTGTGGAGCAGCCAGATCGCAGGTCGAAACAGCAAGTAAAAGGCGCCGAGCGGACGAACGAGGGCGAGGGCGACGCGCAGCGGGCTGCCAATGGCAACATACTTCGGTGCGAGCTCGCCAAAAACAATGTGAAGAAACGTGATTCCTACGAACGCGAGCGCGATGGAGACGGAAGTGACAATGGCATTGGAATGAACGCCGCCGAGCGCGAAAAACGGTTGCAACATTTCCGCGAGATATTGTTCGCCCACATACCCAAGCGCCAGACTAGCGAGCGTGACACCGAGTTGAGTAGCGGAGAGGTAAGCGTCGAGGTGCGCGCGAATGTATCGGGCAAGATTGGCGCGCTGATTTCCTTCTTCGGCCAAAGTGTCGAGCTGACTGCTACGGACTTTGACAATGGCGAATTCGCACGCCACAAAAAAGCCATTCAGCGCCACCAATGCGGCGATGATCAGTATCTTCAGCAGCACCGACGCGACCGAGCCCCAGTGTTCAGTAACGGCCATGCTTAAGACCGGCCACACAAGGAAAAAGGAGATACTCATCGCGCGGATGCAAGCCTTGGCATCCGAACCCACCGTTCCAAAATAACTACCAGCTCGATTTAGTAACGCCGGGAATCAATCCACTGGATGCCAATTCACGGAAAGTTAGCCGGGAAATTTTGAATCGCCGGATAAAAGCCCGCCGCCGCCCCGAGACCTGGCAACGATTCACCACCCGCGTCGGACTGGCATCGCGAGGAAGTTGCGCCAGACCGGCGTAATCCTTCTTTGCTTTGAGCTCTGCCCGCAGCGCGGCATACTTTTTGACCGTCGCGCGCTTGCGTTCGTTGCGGTTGACCCAGGAGGTTTTCGCCATAAAGGAACGCGGAAGGTAGCGGAAAAACGCGCGAACGCAAATGGCAGCGCTCCACCCCCGCTGCCCCGACTTAAATCATGTTTCTTTTGCCTCGAAATCAAATCCCGCAAACGCCGGAACAACTGGCGCAAGCGATTGAGGAGGGCGTGCGGACTTTTGCCACCCGGCCGGAGAAGATGGTTCTCGTGCAGGGGGGCAGCGTCTCGGCATTAGATACCATCGCCGTGGATCTGTCCGGTGCTACCATGGACCATCACCATCGCCCTCCGCGGCTCGATCGCGAAGAATCAAGTCCGGCGATGTCGGTGCGCCATATATATGTAGCAGGCGAGCCGATCCACATTCTGGGCAGTGAGTTCAGCTTTCAATTTGAAGCTTCCAACGCCGAAGTTTATCAGAAAGCCCAGCCTGATGGAAACCTTCTGCTCATCCTGCATCGCGCCCAGGACGGCAACGTTCGGTTCGAAATTTCCCGCGCTGCAGTCGAAGCTATGATCATGAATGCCGCAGCCACTCATGCACAGAAACAAGGGGTCGTGCTTGATAACGCCCAGCTGGAGCTGGCGCAGCAGAGCCTGCACGCTATAGACGGCAAACTCACTGTCTCCGCCCGCAAGCTCATGTTTCACCCTGTGCTGACCCTCAGCGGCACGCTCGCGGTCAGCGATGATTTTGTCGCTACGTTGTCGAATTTGAAATGCCGGGGCGAAGGTCCGATCGCCGCACTCGCTTGCGCCGCGATCAACCCAGCGATCTCCCGGATTGAACAACGCAAGTTTCCACTCTCGGCCTTACCCCTCGGTGAAATGCGGTTGCGCGACCTCGCGCTCGATATTGTAAACGATAAGCTCGTCGTCCGGTCGCGGTTTGGTTCATTCTAAAGGACGCAATGTTAATTCGGATCGGCTACCACATTTCATTTGAGCTCGCGAATGCGACACCAGTGATCACCATGCTTCATGTGCATCCATCGCGACAACACGATCTCGAATCGCCGGAGGAGGTGAGGGTCGAGCCCGCTGTGCCCATGCACACCTACATCGACAGTTTTGGAAATGTGTGCGGCCGTCTGCTCGCGCCCGCCGGCACCATCCAGT
>JBKPQI010000257.1:0-6670 GCA_046733975.1 Verrucomicrobiota bacterium | reverse complement strand
CAGCGAATGCTGCAATTAAAAGAAAGCGAGCTTTCGATCTACTCGGTCGAAGTCATCGCCCGTCTTGGCGAAACCATCGCTGCGGTTGAGGCGGCGTATCGCGAATACCAGTTTAGTACCGTCGCCCAACAGCTATACGAGTTTGTTTGGGGCGATTTCTGCGACTGGTTCGTCGAAGCGGCCAAGACGGAGATTTTCGGCAACAATGCGGCGCGCAAAGGATCGACACTGGCCACTATGGATTTCGTGCTTTCGGCGATCGTTCGACTGCTTCATCCATTCATGCCGCATCTGACTGATGAGCTGTGGTCGTTGATGGGTTTGGCCGGCGAGGCGAATGACATTCTCGATTTCGCGCCGTTGCCAGAGGCGATTGCTTTGAGCGAGCCGCTACGCGAAAAAGCGCGCGCTCGGGTCGGCGCGATCTATGCCGCGGTGGAAGCAGGGCGCAATCTGCGGGCCGAAGCGCGGGTGCCGTCGAACCAAAAAACGAAGTTCGCTCTCCGTCCTAACGAGAACTGGACGATGCAGGAAGAGGCGACAATTGCGCGTTTGCTCAATGCCGAAACGCTTGAAGTCGACGCGAAGCTGAGCACGCCGGAACGATCGCTGGTTGCGGCGACGAAGCTGGGGGAATTGTTTCTCATCGCCGGCGAAACGGATTATGCCGCCGAGCGTGAACGTCTGGACAAGGAAATCGCAAAGCTCGAAGCAGATTTGAAAGCGACGGAAGCGAAGCTCGGGAACAAATCGTTTAACGAGCGCGCGCCGAAACAAGTGGTCGAGGAGCATCGCCGCCGGCGCGACGATTTTAATGCGCGGCTGGCGCAGCTTCGGAAAGCACGAGAGTCCCTGGATTAAAAACGACGCGAAAGGATTCCAAGTTTCCTCCGCGTTCTTCGAAAAACCTTTTTAATTCCGGGGTGTAATAGGTGCCGTCGTATTCCCGGTTTAATTCCAGCCAGAGTCTACCATTTGGCGCCAGATGGGTAGCGACATCGCTCAGAAAATAATCCCATTCGGCGGGTCCCCAAAGTTTGTCGCTCTTGTGATTGTTGAAGCAAATCAAATACGCGGTGATGAAATCGAACTTGCGATCGAACTTTGGCAGCGGCTGAAATGCTTCGATCCTTGCGATGATGCGCGGGACGCGCAATAAATCGGTCAGCTCACGAAACATCGGGAAATCATCGACATCAAGGCCTAGAATTTCGTGACCGAGCAATTTGTTGATGTAGAGGAAATATCCGGCGCCGCAGCCGAGATCGAGAATGCGCGAATGCGCGGCGTAATCGAGACCTAGCTCGCGCACCCTTTGCAGGTTGATTCGAATCCAATGTTTGAGATCGAGGTACTTTGGCGGCGCATCGCCGGGATCGTCGACGGCATACTTGCGGCGAATTTGTTCGAACCCGGCAGGATCGATTGATTTGATCACGGTATCGGCGCTGATACGCATGGGAAATCGCCGGTTCCGTACAATCGCGCGGGTGTGCCGCCGTGCGCTCTCGAAAGCTTCGCCGGTGAGGAGTTTTCCTAGTTTGTGGGAAAGATGCAAAGGTGGCGCTTGGTAACTCCGCGAAAGCGGCCTGTCAAACGATGGGGAGAGGCTCCGCAGGTTTTCAACTTCACGTTTCTGCATGTGCACGATACGACTAAAGGAACGGCTGTTTCCAAACTGCCGACCAACTAAGTTGGCAGCTTCAGCCGCCGCTAAATACAAGTCGGCGGTTAGAAACAGCCGTTCCTTGTTTCCTTCGCACGCGACGACGTCTTAGCTCGTTGGCGAAAAGCGTGGGGAGCAGTACATTAGGAAAAATGAGCCTGTGGAAAAAATTGCTTTGGATCGCGGTGACTCTGGTTGGTTTGGGCGCGATTGCGGTTCTGGCGATGTCGCGGGGCGAGCAGATTAACGCGCTCTGGATCATTGTCGCCGGGGTCTGCGCATTCGCGGTCAGCTATCGTTTCTATTCCAAATGGCTTGCTACCAGGGTGCTTTTGCTCAACGACGAACGTGCCACACCGGCGCTCGTCCAGAATGATGGTAAAGATTTTGTCCCGACCAATCGATGGATGGTTTTCGGGCATCATTTCGCTGCCATTGCCGGACCGGGCCCCCTGGTTGGCCCGGTGCTGGCGGCGCAGTTCGGGTTCTTACCAGGCACGCTTTGGATTTTGATCGGCGCGACTCTCGGCGGCGGAGTGCACGACATGATTGTGCTTTTCGCTTCGGTGCGGCGGCGGGGGAAAACGCTGGGCCAAATGGTGAAGGAAGAGATCGGCCGCGGAGTTGGGGCACTGGCCTTGATCAGCGTGCTCGCGATCATGATCATTTTGCTGGCGGTGCTCGCGCTGGTGGTGGTGCAGGCCCTGGCAAAGAGTCCATGGGGCGTTTTTACCATTGCGATGACAATCCCGATTGCGTTGCTCATGGGTGCAGGACTGCGCACCGGACGATTCAGTGTGATGTGGATTACCGCCTTCGGAATTGTCGGGCTGTTCTTCGCGGTTTGGGGCGGACAATTTCTGGGAAATTTTCCGGCAGCGGAAGGATGGTTTCGACATAGCGATCGTTGGATCGCGTGGGCGATCATGATTTACGGACTGGCGGCGTCGATTCTGCCGGTGTGGATGTTGCTAACGCCACGTGATTATCTGAGTACTTTCATGAAAATCGGGACCGTCGCTGCCCTCGCCGTCGCGGTAGTGTTGATCCATCCGGCCCTGCAAATGCCGTCGCTAACAAAATTCATTGACGGCACTGGACTCGTCTTCGCCGGCCCGGTGTTTCCATTTGTTTGCATCACCATCGCGTGTGGCGCGGTTTCAGGATTTCATTCGCTCATTGCGTCGGGAACAACTCCGAAGATGCTGGAGCGCGAATCGCAGATCCGCGACATCGGGTACGGTGCGATGATCACCGAAATGATGGTGGCGTTGATGGCGATGATCGCTGCGTGCGTCATTCAGCCGGGTCAATATTTCGCCATCAACACCAAGGGGACACCGACGGAAGTGGTGGCGAAAGTTTCAGCAGCCGGTTTTCCGGTGACCCAGGCGGAAATGTCCGATCTGGCGCACGAGCTCGGCGAACAAACGATGTTTAATCGGGCCGGCGGCGCGCCGACTTTCGCGGTCGGCATGGCGCACATGTTTGCGCGCATTTCCGCCAGTCCGACGGCATTGGCGCTCTGGTATCACTTCGCAATCATGTTCGAGGCGCTATTTATCCTGACAACGATCGATGCCGGCACCAGAGTAGGGCGTTTTTTACTCCAGGACTTGTTAGGAAACGTGTGGCGACCGCTTGGTAATACACAGTCGTGGCTTGCAAACGCGTTCGCCAGCTTGTTGTTGGTCGCAGCCTGGGGCGGGTTTCTGTATCAGGGAGTAATCGATCCGCTCGGTGGCATCAACACGCTCTGGCCGCTTTTTGGTTTGGCGAACCAGTTACTGTCGGTCGTCGCCCTTTGTCTCGGCACGACGTTGCTGATCAAGATGGGCAAAGCGCGATACCTGTTTGTCACGCTGGTGCCGCTGCTGTTCATGTGTGTGGTTACGTTTTCAGCCGGTTACATCAAGATTTTTTCGCCCGACCCGAATCTTGGTCTGCTCGCCGGTGCTCAATCAGCGATCGCGAAAACTGTTCAGCTTGCAGATGCCAATGCCGCGGCGGTGCTCGTTCGCCAGGCGGCGATGTATCGGGTCGATATTTTTGTCGCCGCTACATTTCTGGTTCTGGTATTGCTGATCGTGATTGGTTCGGCTGCCGAATGGTACCGACTGTTAACCGGTCACAAACGGGTCGAATTGCACGAGAGCAAGTTTGTGCCACTGGCGGAAGTGGCGACTAGTTGATCGTCGTCGGGTAACCGAAGATAAATTTGCAGTGGCGCCGCATGGTCGGCGCTCAAATTGTGGGACACGACAGCGCGTGTTCCTCCATCATTGGAGATGCCGGCCCTTAGCTAATTCCCATTAACCGGCAGGAAGGCATGGTCGAAAATGTAATCCGCTACGTGTTGTCCCTGGCTGATGCCAGCGGTTTTATCGAAGTGCCAGTGAATGCCGAGATAAATGCGGCTTTGGCCATTCTCTTGTTCGGCTTGTGATAAGCTGGAAAAGCTGCGCGGCATGTAGGGACGAACGTTGCCCTCGTGATCTTTGGTCACGCCGTTGAATTCATCCGAGACGAAAGTGAAGCCAATCTTATCGGTTCCGTAGAAGCGTCGCAGGATTTCGAAAATCGCGCCGCCGAATCCGGCGTGGCCCGAGGGATACGAAGGGAAGGGTGGAGTGAAGTTTGGACCGTTCAAATTGGAGGCCGGCGCACCCAGTGGGGTGAAAGTGGGATCACCTACCGTTGCAGGATTGCCATCGCCCGCTCCGGTGGGTCCGGTGCCCGGGTCAGATTCGCGGATGGCGGTAATTGGTCGCCAAAGATCGTAATGGTATTTGGACTCCCAAACACTAATCGCCGTATCAGCCATCGCCACGTTGATCAGGGCGAGGAGACGGGCGAGTTCCAGTGGATGGAGATTCATCTGGTTCGCGATGTGAACGGTGATCTGATTGTAAAGTCGCGGTGGTGCACACAGGCTTGGTGTTCCGTCGTAAGCCCAGAAGGTGCCGATGAATGTCTGCTCAGGTGTGCGATGTGTCGGCGTGACGACTCCGTCGCCGCCAAAACTTTTCGCTTCGTTGCAAGCTGTGGTGTACCGATCGCTGGTGAGATCCGGCGGAGGCGGCACCCGGAATTGGGTGCTCGACTTTATCACGAAAGGTTTGCACGTGCCCCAATGTGCGCCCAAGGCGGTCGGGATCTGGCTGATCGGATCTTGACGCCATTTCCCAGGTAAATTGCTCGGAAAATAATCTACGCCGATGTGTTCCTCCGGGATCTCGGCTCCGTCGAAAGCGCGATTGGCGAGGAGGGCGGCGGCGACTTGCTTGCCCAATGCGATGCCGTTGTTTTTCGGCGGTTCGTTCTTGATCGCCAACAGGTCATCGGTCAGTGCCTGATCGAAGCTTTCCTTTTGTGAGGGGTAAACAGAACTCAGCGTGTCGTGTGCTGCTTGTGCCACGGCGGCCGCAATTGAATACGGATGAGCTGCGGACTGGATCCCGGTAAAGCTCTGATATTTCCCGAGCGCGGCATTGCTGGCGTCAAACATGGCGACATGGACGATGGCCATGGCGCGGCTGGCGCGGCCGGGGCCCAGCTGTTCGCCGAAAGTGCGATGTTCGCCCGGAGCAAGCGGGGTGTGGTCCAGTCCGGTGGCGTCGATTGCGATCCTGTTCCAGCGATGGATCGGTTCACTTGCGAATTTTTTGGCCTCCTGAGCGTTGGTCGGCAGCCGCGGCTGGAAGAGAGGACCGTAGGCCTGCCGGAAATTGCCTGCGGGCCCGGCGGCGAACGCGACATTAGCGATCGCGAAAAACAGTAAGATTGAGAATTTCATGGACAGTTGAGAAATGCTGGGGATTATAAGATTTGGCCGACGAGCCAGATGATTGGCGCGGCTACCCTTGGAACTCAACTCCAAAAACAGATTTTCGGAGGAAATTTACTTACGCCGCAATGCCACCACGATTTCCTGCTCCCCTCGAACGAGCACAACGTGGCCGTCTTCGACTGACTTGACCGTGATCTGATGCACGGTACTGCCGATCTGCAGTCCAAATTGCTGACCTTCGCCCATCACTCTGCCGTTGATAATGGCATAACGGGCTTTGGGATCGAGAACGATCGTTGAAACGACGAATGCTGAAGCAGGAATGGCGGGTCCGGCGTGTTCGTTTTTCGCCATTTTCGGAGCCGGTTTCCAGCCGACCGGCCAAAACGGATTGCGCTCTCCTGCTTCAAACTTGAAGGAAGATTTATGCTTCAGTTCGATCGGCGGCATTTCATCACCCAGGGCGACCCCCGTAGAGACAACAAAGGCGAGGTAAAGCAGCTTCTTCATTTCTTGTTAATGATGGTGGCAGCCGTGAACACGATCTTCTGCATCTCGGGATCTTCGGGCGCGGCGTGAATCCGCAGTTTCTTGATCGAAAGGAGCGGGTTGGTATTTTCGAGCTGAGCCATGGCGTTACCCAGACTCTCGAAATCCGCTTGGGGCAGATCAATGTCCCAAAGATAACGACTCCAACCGGCGAGCTCTTTTTCCTTAAAATCGCCGCTCGATTCGAGGCGGGTCGTGACCCGGTCGATCTGGTGGTTGCTGAAAAATGTTTTCATCCGTGGCGGAAACCACGCGATCGGCGCTCCATCGGGACTTAGCGCGCGCAACGCCTCGTAGCGAACAGTCGCCGCATGCGCAGTCTCTTCCAATTTTGTCGCTTTCGATATTTCAGCTTTCGAGGTTGCGACTTTGGTTTGCAAATCCTTGATCTTGTTCTGGACGATGTTGCGGCTTTTGTTCAACGGTCCAAGAAAGAAAGAGAAATAGACGTAGACCAGCGCGATTAAGCCGAGCCCGCCTAAAAAGAGTTTTTTAGTCTGGTCCTTGTTCACCTTAAGACTCCTGTCTCTTGGAGCGGCCTTTGCGCTCGGTGGGTGGTGGCGGGGTTGCTTTGGGAAACGGCTCCATCCCGACCGTAACCACGAAGTGTGCAGTGGTTACATTATTGCCGCCGATTGCGACAGTGGTATCGAGGTCCTCCAGCG
>JBKPQI010000256.1:0-11961 GCA_046733975.1 Verrucomicrobiota bacterium | reverse complement strand
CGGTAGTGAAAATCATATCCTCGGCGTCATGCGCGCTTGCATGGTGATGCGCTTTATATTTCCCGGTTCCAGTTTCGCCTGCCGATAAATGCTCAACAAAATACCGATGCCAAAGAGACAGGCCGCCAAATTCGAACCTCCATAACTGATAAATGGCAGCGGCAATCCTTTGTTTGGCAGAAGGGAAGTCGTCACCCCGATGTTCACCGCCGCCTGCAAAGCTAGGAGCGAAACGATCCCGCACCCCAGCAGCATGCCAAACCGATCCTTGGCGTGCAGCGCGATCATCATTCCGCAAACAATGATGACGATAAACAGGAACACGACGAGCAAGCTCACCCGCAATCCCAATTCCTCGCCGATCATCGGAAAAATGAAATCTGTGTGCGCGTAAGGCAGGTAGAGCATTTTCTGGCGGCCATGACCGAGACCCAGACCTTCCATTCCACCGCTGCCCCACGCGATTAGCGCCTGCATCTGCTGTAACCCCGCATCTTGTTTGTAGTTTTCGGGATGCAAAAAGGCCAGGAGCCGTGTCATCCGTTCCGGCATGCAGGTGGCGGTAAAAATAAATCCGCCGAGCGCAGTGGCGAAGAAACTGCCAAGCAGGATCGGGTTTGCTCCAGCGACGAACATCATCACTAACGTTGTGGTCCCGATCAAAGCCGAAGTGCCGAGATCGACTTCGGTAATGATAAGCGAAATCAGCAACGCCGTCGCCACCAGTGGAACGATAAAACCAAAAATGAGGTTGCGGCTGCGGCTTTCAAAACGAGCAAACCACCACGCCAGAAAAAATACGGCAGCGATTTTGGCAATTTCCGAAGGTTGAAACGTGATCGGGCCGGCTCCGACCCATCGTCGAGAGCCGTTAATGCGCATGCCAAGGTGCGGCACGAAACAAAGCGCCAGTGTTCCAAGAGCGAGAACAAACCAGAGCCACCACGTGTGATACCAGAAATGATAATCGATCAATGCCGCACCAATCAAAACTGTGAGGCCGACTCCGAGCCAGACAGCCTGACGTTTGATGAAGAAATAAACATCGCCGTGAGCGTCGCGTGCAAAAGCGCTGGTGCTAAAAAGCATGACCACTCCGATGACGAGCATGGTCAACACCGCCAGAAAAAGGAAATATGCGCTTTTGCGTTGCATTCTAAGTTTTGATCGATGCGGCCGACTGTCGATTGGGTAGCGCACGCGTCTCGCGTGTTGCTTGCGGCGTCTCGCCGCAACAATCTTTGTTGCAGCAACACATCACAGAGGAAGTCCGTGATCGCGGAACGCGATCACCAATACGCGAGACGCGTGCGCTACCCGAAACAATGCATTCCGCACGTAAGCTCATTCGTTCCCCTTCTTTGGTTTCGGACTCTTCGGCGGGATGATGAGCTTCTGCCCCACCTTCAATTTGTGAGGATCATCGATGTGATTCGCGGCCAGTAGATCGTCGTACGAGACCTTGAATTTTTTCGCGATCGTCACTGGGTTATCGCCCTTCGCTACCACGTAAACTCTCCCGCCGTCCGGAATCGACTCGTTCGTCTTACCTTTCTTTGGCGGTTTCGCCGGTGACGGTTGCGCAGCTTTCGCTTCCTCGTGATTGGGCGCCGTTTTTGTTAGATGGCTTGAAGGGACTATCGGCAATCCGCCTTGCCGGCTCTTGATTGCGTTAAAGGCAATAATCCCGGCGACTGCCACCACGTGGAGCAAGAGCACGATCAAAAGCGCCCGCGAGAGCTTCATGTTCGGCTCCGACAAGTCATCGAAGTCGGCACCGGACGCGGTGGCCCGTCGCGTGGTCGCTCGCAGCTTTTTCTTACGCGAAAAAATGCCCCGTAGCTTCATCATTTTCACCTTGGCAAAGCGTGAACGAGACGGCGGAACTGGTCGCCCCGATCGGCGTAACTCTTGAACATGTCGAAAGAAGAAGTACCGGGAGAAAACAAAACGACGTCGCCCGGGTTGGCGGCAGCATGCGCGCGTTCCACGGCATCGGCGAGCGAACGCGCAACCTCGCATTCGGTTATTCCGCGCCAGTCTTGCGCAATCCGATTGGCCATTTCGCCCAGAAGAATGGCGGCGTGCACCTTTTCTTTTACGACGTTGCGCAGCGGCTGAAAATCAAAGCCCTTGTCTTTGCCGCCCGCGATCAACACCACCGGTTTGGTTTGCGCCTGAAGCGCCTTTTCCGCGGCATCAAGATTGGTCGCTTTGGAGTCGTTAATGTAATCGACGCCGGCAACGGTCCGGACGAATTCGCATCGATGCGGCGCCGGTTCGTAGGCGCAAAGCGGCGCAGCCATTTGCTCGAAACTCAACCCGCGAACGTGGCCGACCGCGAGTGTCGCCATCAGATTCTCGATATTGTGCGAGCCGCGCAATTTCGCGTCGGCCAATCGCAACACCGGCGTTGTTTCGAAATAAATGGTTCCGCCCGACAAACGGAAATCGGCGCCATCATTGTAGGCGCTGAAGCTCAAGCGCTGAGCTTTGATTGGCGGCAGTTGTTCACTCGCATTGACGACGGCGAATTCGTTTTCGGTCTGATATTCGAAGAGGCGCAGTTTGGCCGCGCGATATTGCGCGACCGAAGCGTAACGATCCAGATGATCGGGCGCGAAATTTAACCAGACCGCAATCTGCGGCCGAAACGTCTTGATCGTTTCAAGCTGAAACGAGCTTACTTCGACGGTGAGAACATCGAACTTCGATTGATCGCGCACGACCGCGCTCAGCGGCTTGCCGATATTGCCGCAGGCAACAGTTCGTTGACCGCAGGCATTCAGCATTTGCGCCACCAATTCTGTCGTCGTGGTCTTGCCGTTGGTGCCGGTGATGGCGATGACGGGGAGTTCGCAAAACTGCCAACCCAATTCCAGTTCGCCAATCATTTCGATGTGCCGCGACGAAAAATTCTGCGCCAGCGGGGACTCGGGATCAATTCCCGGACTGAGAACGGCGAGATCGTAGGAATCGCGATTCGTTTCCGCGTCGCCGCCACTAATCACGCGCACCCCGTGATCGCGCAGATTTTTGATGGTCGATTCGGGCAATTTATTTTCGGTCGCGCTATCCAGCACGCTGACCCGGGCATCATGCGCGTGCAGGAGCAGAGCTGCGGCGGTTCCACTGAGGCCGGCACCGAGCACGGCGATATTTTTATTTTGATAGCGCGAGTTCATCTTAACTTCAGCGTCGCCAATCCGAGTAGCGCGAACACCGCCGACAAAATCCAAAACCGCACGATGACGGTGTTTTCCTTCCAACCCACCAATTCGAAATGATGATGCAGTGGCGACATCGCGAAAATGCGCCGGCCGGTAAGCTGAAAACTCAGCACCTGCATGATGACCGAGATCGCTTCGATGACGAAAACGCCGCCGACAACGGCCAGCAGAAACTCCTGCTTACAACAAATCGCGACGACTCCAATCATGCCGCCGATGGAGAGCGAGCCGGTATCGCCCATGAAGACTTTGGCGGGGTGACAATTAAACCAGAGAAATCCGAGCCCGGCGCCGACGAGCGCAGCGCATACAACCGTTAGCTCGCCGGTGAAAGGATAGAACGGGACCTGTAAATATTCCGCGATTCTGAAATTACCGGCGGCGTAGGAGAGAAAAGCGTAAGCCAGGGCGACGGTGACGGTGCAACCAATGGCGAGGCCATCAAGGCCATCGGTGAGATTGACCGCGTTCGAGGCACCGACAATTACCACCGCAAAAAAAATCAGGGTGAACCAACCCATGTTGGTGATGACTGGAACCTTGAAAAACGGCAGATAAAGCGAGCGGGCCTGGACTTGGAGTAGCGGGCTGGTGAGAAAAACAATAGTGACGACAGCGGCGAGGAGCAGTTGGGCTGCGAGTTTCACGCGACCGGGGATGCCGTCGGATTTTTTCTTGGTGACTTTGAGGTAGTCGTCGAGAAATCCGAGAATGCCGAGGTAAACCATGCTGAATAGAACGAGCCAGACGAAGCGATTATCGGGGCGGGCCCAGAGGACGCTGGCGAGGAAGACGGACCCGATGACGAGCACGCCACCCATGGTGGGAGTACCCTGTTTGCCACCGTGCAATTCGGCGAGGCGGCGAACTTCTTCGACGCTGCGGATGGGCTGACCAACTTTGAGCGAGATGAGTTTGCGAATGATGAAATTTCCGCAAACCAGACAGAGCGCGAAAGCCGTGACCGACGCCGCGACCGCGCGGAAGGTGACATAAAAGAAAACGTTCAGGCCGCCGACCTGATCGCTCATGCGATGAAGGTAGAACATCATCGCAGATTTCCTCCGACCGGCTGGAGCTTGGAAAATTCATCCAACACCAGTTCGGTTCGCGACGAGCGACTGCCCTTGATCAGAACTAAATCGCCCAGTTCGACTATCTCATTCAACATCTCAGCGGCATCGGTGGCGTCTTGCGCGATGGCAGAACTTTCCAGCCCGGCTTCCTCAGCCGCGATCGCGATCGTGTCGTTGCCAATTGCGATCAGATGATCGATTCCCAGTGTCGCGGCCGCTTCGCCCACTTCGCGGTGACCGCGTTCCGATTCGGTCCCGAGCTCGAGCATTTCACCTAAAACGGCGATGCGTTTCCCGTCTGTATCCAACTCCATGAGCGTGCGCAGGGCGGCTTTCATCGAATCGGGATTGGCGTTGTAGCTGTCATCGATAAACTGGACCCCGTGGATTTCGCGGATCTGCAGGCGCGCCTTTGCCAGGGGGGCCGAGATCAAACCGGCTGCGCAATCTTCCAGGGACACACCGAAAGCCCGTCCTGCCGCTGTTGCCAGGATCGCGTTTTGCACCATGTGCAATCCCGGCACCGGCAACTGCGCGCGACAGCGATGGGCCCCTTCGACAATGGTGAACTCGCATCCGCTCGCGGTTTGCTGCACGTCGGTCGCGCGAATAACTCCTTCGTTGATCCCGGCGAAAATGGCGCGCGCGGATGTCCGTTTGGAAATGGATTCGTGAAACTCATCGTCGGCATTCAGAACGACGAAGCTCTCTGGCGCGATCGCTTCTGCGAGGGCGCCCTTTTCCCGGGCAATGGCTTCGCGTGATCCCATGAATTCGATATGCGCGATCCCGATGTTGGTAATGATGGCGGCGTCGGGCGAGGCGATGCGCGCGAGCGCAGCAATCTCGCCCGGATGGTTCATCCCGAGTTCCCACACCGCGAACTGATGCTCGCGATTTGCCTCGAGAATGGTCCGGGGTAAGCCGACGTGATTGTTAAAGTTGCCCTCGGTTTTGGTGACGGGGAACGCCCGACCCAGAATTGATGCTGCGAAATCCTTGGTTGAAGTCTTGCCATTACTCCCGGTGATGCCGAGCACCTTGAGCGGAAGTGTTTTCCGATAATTGGCCGCAAGGTTTTGATATGCGGTCAGCGTGTCGTCTGCGCGCAAGATCGCGAATGTCGGTGGCAATGCCGCAGCGACATCCTGCGAGACGATCGCCCCGGCCGCGCCGGCTTTCGGGACTTGTTCGAGGAAATTGTGCGCATCAAAGTTGTCGCCGCGCAGCGCGACAAACAGGTCGCCGGGTTTGATTGCGCGCGAGTCGGTGCTGACACGGGAGATCAGTGTTTTATCCTCTCCGCGCACCAGTTCCGCACCGGCGAATTCTGCGATTTGGCGAAGCGAAAGAGAATCCATGGTCAAAACTTTCGCGCCTTCGTCTGGGTAGCACACGCGTCTCGCGTGCTGGTTTCGGCGTCTCGCCAAAACGATCTCTTTCTGTTTTTCACCCGGAGTGCCCGAGCCCGATGCATTAAGGAAAGTCCGCGACTGTGAGACGCATTCGCCAACACGCGAGACGCGTGCGCTACCCGGATCTTTACTCGAACACGCATACTCAAAATTTCACCGGTAAATCGTCCAGCGCGCGTCGGGCCACCTGGATGTCGTCAAATGGAATGGTGTGATCTGCGAACTCCTGATACTTTTCGTGCCCTTTGCCTGCAATCAGGACCAGATCGCGCGCCTGCGCCATCGCCGCCGCACGTCGGATCGCTTGCGTGCGGTCAACGATTTTCTCGTGAGGGGTCGAGCGAAATCCTTTCTCGACCTCGTTAACAATTACGTCCGGATCTTCCTTCCGCGGGTTGTCGGACGTGATGATGGCGTAGTCGGCCAGTTCGTCGGCTACGCGTCCCATTAGTGGCCGCTTTTTTTTATCACGATCCCCCCCGCACCCGAAAACAACAATGAGTTTGCGCGGCTTCAGTTCGCGCAGTGTTTTCAGAACATTGCGCAAGGCATCGTCGGTGTGCGCGTAATCGACAAAGATCTGGAATTGGCGTTTTGCCGGCACCAGCTCGAGCCGGCCCGGCACCTGCGGCGCACGCGCGAGCGAGAGAATGCCATCGCGCAAATTCACGCCCAGGATTGTCGCCGCTGCCAACGCTGCCATGGAATTGGCGACATTGAATCGTCCAATCAATGGAACTCGCACCAAATAGCTTCGGCCACGCGCGTCGAGTTGATAGGAAGTGCCGGCGAATTCGGTGCGATAATTCGAAGCACGAAAATCGGACTGCAACCCCAGTCCGTAGGTAATGACGGGACTTTTGCCGGCGATTAGATCGACCAGCTTTTGCCCGTAACGATCATCGAGATTGATGACGGCGGTGGCCCGCTTCTTTTTCGATTGCGACGCGAGTTGCAGAAAGAGTTTCGCCTTGGCCTCGAAGTAATTTTCCATCGTCCCGTGAAAATCGAGATGGTCCTGAGTCAGGTTGGTGAACACTGAGACGTCCCATTCTATTCCACGCGTTCGGTCCTGGGCCAGAGCATGCGAAGAAACTTCCATGGCCGCGGCACGCCCGCCCGCGTTAACGATTTGCGCTAACAACTCCTGAACATCGAGCGCTTCCGGCGTCGTCCGGATTGCAGGCAGAATCCGATCCCCAACCTCATATTGCACAGTGCCAAGCAATCCGCAGCGCATCCCCGCTTTTTCGCAAATGTGTTTGATCAGAAACGTGGTCGTGGTTTTTCCATTCGTGCCCGTGACCGCGGCCATTTTCAATTTACGGGCCGGCATTCCGTAAAAGGTGGCGGAGAGATCGGCCAGCGCCTTGCGACTGTCGTCGACGACGAGGCAAGTCGCGCGCGGCGACGCGATTTCCCGTTCCGCAACGATCACGCTCGCTCCCTGCTCGATCGCCTGGTCGACGAATTGGTGGCCATCGCTTTTCTCACCGCGCATGGCAACGAAAAGAGCGTTTTTCTGCACTCGCCGCGAGTCATACGCGATGCTTTCCACTTCGCGATCAAGTGGGCCGACGACCCGATATGACGCGAGGGCCCGGGTGAGAACTTTGAGCTGCATGTAAAATTAAAGTGACTGCTCAATGCCGCGAGGCGCCAGTTGACGCGACACGACCCGTCGCCGTCGGTTTGATCAATTCTGGTTGGGGGGCGAGGTCGAGATAACGCGCCGCTTTTTCGGCCACGCGCGAAAAGATCGGCCCGGCAACGAGCCCGCCATAGTTCAACTCCGGTTTGGAGGTCTTGGCATCATCGAGCACGACCAGACCGACAAATTCCGGATGATCGGCCGGCAAAAATCCGATGAACGAGACAACATACTTTCCTTTCTCGTAACCGCCGTGCGGATCGACTTTTTGCGCTGTCCCGGTTTTTCCGGCGATGACGAATCCGGGGACAGCGGCAGCCGCCGCCGTCCCCCGATCGCTCACTACCCCACGCAGGGCGTTACTGATTTGACTCGCCGTTTCCGGAGAAATCACCTGCCGGACCATCGAAGGGGAAAACTCGGTCACCGTTTTGGCGTCCGCCGTCGTGATCGATTTGACCAGGCGCGGCGTGATTAATTTTCCGCCGTTGGCGATCGTCGCCATCGCTACCGTCATCTGCAACGGTGTCACCGCCACCTCGTGTCCCATCGGAATCCGCGTAATGGAAATCTTACTCCAATTTTGCGGAGGTCGAATCACACCGTTGATTTCACCGGGCAATTCGACCCCGGTGCGTTCCCCAAAGCCAAAACGGCGGATGTATTCGTAAAATTTCTGGTCCCCGAGGCTGAGCGCGAGCTTGGCGGCGCCAATGTTGCTCGATTTAACGAGAATATCCTGCACGCTCAACTCTCCGTACGAGCGATGATCGTGCAGAACACGACCGCCATAATTCCAAGCCCCGTTCTCACAAAAAATTGTCGTGTCCGGCCGGACTTTCTTTTCATTCAATGCCGCCGCCGCGGTCACGATTTTGAAAGTCGAGCCTGGCTCCATCATGTCGATGACGGCACGGTTTTTCATTTGCTCGGGTTTCGCCGTGCTGCGTTGATTGAGATCAAAATTCGGCCGGTTCGCCATTGCCAGAATTTCGCCCGTCTGCGGCCTCATCAGAACGATGGTGGCCTTTTGCGGCGAATACTCCTGCACGGCGGCGTCGATCTCGTTCTCAACGATATTCTGCAGATTCAGGTCGATGCTGAGGTGTACCTGATAACCGTCCCGCGCGGCTCGTTCCTGCCCGCGATACAGTACGATCTCCTGGCCCGCCCGATCGTGTTCTATATAACGATAGCCGTCCTGCCCGCGCAGGTATTCGTCCATCGACGCTTCCACGCCCTGAATTCCTTTGTGATCGAAATCGGTGAATCCGATGACGTGACAAAGCATCGAGCCATTGGGATAAAGCCGCGCGGCATCGTGTTCGAAATAAATGCCGCGCAGGTTTCTTTCGCGGAGTTTGGCCCGAAGCGCGTCGGCTGCTGAGGTCGGCACATCCCGTTTCAAAACGATGTAATGACGATCGCTCCCGAATTTTTCGGAGAGTTCATCCGCATCGAGTTTCAACTCCTGACTCAGCAGCGCGACGGCTTCGGCCACTTTCTCCCTGGCTAAATGCGAAGTATCAGCGACGACGATCTCGACCGGAATGTTGTGGGCGAGAATCTCGCCATTGGCGTCGGTGATCACACCTCGCTCGGCGTAGATCGGTTGCTTGTAAACGTGTTTCTCGGCGGCCAGGCCAGCGTACTCGTTGTGCTTAACGAGTTGTAGATAGACGAGACGAAATGAAAAGGCGCTAAAAAGAAGGACAAAACCAACGCAAACCAGTGCACACCGTGTCCGCCCGTTCCATCTCATCTGCTAACTTGATCGTTGGCCACCGGGCGAATGGCATTTTCTTCCGACGGGTGAATGGGAACGAGCCGGACAATGTTTTCTTCCGAAATCGGAACCATCTTGAGGTAGCCTTCTTTCAGCCGGCGTTGCAGCGCGCTACGCGAGGTCAAGGCTGCGATCTGCACGTTGGCGACGTCGTTCTGTTTGCGCAGACCCGCCAAGGTCATCTCAAGCGCTTTCTGGCGATCGCCCAGCCAATGCAATTGCAGCGTTAAATAAACATAACAAAGTCCCGCCAGCGCCAGCAATGCCGTCATTACCATCCAGCGCGCCAAGGAAGCTGCATCCAAACGGTTAAATTGCCTCGAGCGTCTCATCTTAGTTTTTCGGCAACGCGCAGCTTCGCGCTCCGTGCCCGCGGATTGAATTTTTCTTCGTTTTCGCCCGGCTCGATCGGCTTGGGTGTAATGATGAAAAGATCGCGTGCAACGTTCTGGCGTGGCGCCGGCCATTCCGGCCGATCCACATACTCCCGGCTGCGATCGCGAAAGAAATTTTTGACCATCCGGTCTTCCAATGAATGAAACGAAATCACCGCAATGCGTGCACCCGGTGCGAGTCGGTCGGTGATTACGCGCAGGCCTTGTTCGAGAGCTCCCAGCTCGTCGTTCACTTCCATCCGCAATGCCTGGAAAACCTGTGTGGCGGGGTGCCGACGACCATGACGGCCAACGATTTTTTCGATAGCGCGCGCCAGCGGCAGGGTCTCGCGGAATTGTGCGACCTTGCGTTGCTTGACCAAGGCGCTGGCAATGCGTCGCGCTGCCGGTTCTTCGCCCAGATCGCGGAATAACCGCGTCAACTCCTCCTCGCTGTAACTGTTGATGATGGCCCCGGCTGTTTTTTCTGTGGCTGGGTCCATCCGCATGTCGAGCGGACCGTTCCGCATCAAACTGAATCCCCGCTCCGGGTTTTCGAGCTGGCGCGAGGAAACACCGAGATCGAGAATCGCCCCGCCGATTTGCTCGACCCCCGCGCTATCGAGCACTCGGTCGGCGTGGCGAAAGTTTGCTTTCCGCAAAGTGACACGCTCCCCGAACTCTTTTAAGCGCTTCGTCGCTTCAGCGATCGCTTCGGGATCCTGGTCGAGCGCAATGACATCAGCACCGGATTTTAAAATCGCTTCGCTGTGTCCCCCGCCACCGCAGGTAGCGTCGAGCATGCGGAGCCCTGCATGCACATTCAGCAATTCGACCGCTTCACGCAGGAGAACGGGGCGGTGATAAACGACTTCCTCCCGCTCCTGCGCTTCGTCTTCCAGCATCAGTGGACCGGTTGCGAACCAAACTGGCCGTTCAAAGAGCAAGGCGTTCATTTTCGTCACAACCCAATGACGTTGGCGACGTGCTGATAGGTTGAGGTTTCCTCTTCGTGCGCGCGTTTCCACCGTGATGGATTCCAAATTTCAAACCGACCTCTCCCGCCGATGAGAGCGACTTCTCCTTTCAATGCGATTTTGCGGCAGAGATCTTCCGGCAAAACGAGGCGGCCCTGTTTGTCGGCGACGCCGTGTTGGGCGCGGGAATGCAACTGGCGCAAAAAAACGCGGCGCTCGCGTGCGGCGACGGTGGCGGTGTTTTCGGCGGCGGCGCTCATACGGGCGAATTCCTCCGGAGCCATGACGAGGAGGAACTGATCCTGGGAATCGGGGAGGAGAATAAATTCTTCAGTTCCTTTTCGGCGCCAGCGGGAAGGGATGGTGATGCGATTTTTTTCGTCGATGGCGTGACGGAATTGGCCGGCGTAAAATGTTTGAGCTGAGGCAATCGAATCCATGTGCCGCCGGGATCGTCGTCCACTTTAATCCACTTCGCCCCACTCTTAACCACCACATTCCCTTGTGGTCAATACTTTTCTTCCGATCTTTTCGCGCGACGGCAGGCAAAGGTGGATCGACCAGTCCGTTGCTCAATGGCTAAATAAGGCGGCGACGCCGCAGTTTTGATTAGCATCGTCCGGCGGAGCGGCCGATCCACCTTATCTGCCGACCGTGAATCTTGACGAAAAAATTGAATCACTAGCCTTCTGCCGCGATTCCTTTTACCTTCACGCCGACGCGCTCAATGAATAAATCCCGCATCGCTTTTGTTGTTTCCGTGCTTGTTCTCCCGCTTTGTGCCCTCGCCCAGCAGGACGAAGGCAGCGAGGTTCGCGTGAGACTCGTGCGTAATGCCGATGGCTCCCAGACTTCCTACGAGGACGACGTCGCCAACCGCAAGACGGTCGCCACCACCACCGGTAAAGACGGGAAGCTGAGGGAGAAGATTCGTTGGGAACTGGATGAGAACGGACGATTGGTTCGCGGTGAAGTTTTCGGACCCAAGGAACAATTTCGGTTCATCCTCCAAAACAAATATGACGCCACTAATCACCTGATCGAGGAAACGCATCTGGCGAAGGACCAGAGCGTGATCGGTAGAATTGTCTTCCGCTACGATGCCGCCGGACACCAGATTGGTTATGCCACTTATGACGGCGCGGGAAAGCTTCTCGGCCAGACCGTTGCGCCCACATCAGCGGCGAAAAAGAAGTGACGATCGTCGGTGTAGGGCGTTTTGGGAAACGCCATTCAACAGTAATGGCGTCTGGCACAGAGGCCCAAAGTTGCTATTCGCCGGGCCCTCTCCACCAGCTCGTCATCCCGTGCGTCCGTCGAGGGACCCGGCGCGCCGAATGCCTTAAGGTATCTCAACCGGACCCGTCGACTACGCTCGGGGTGACGGAGATTGGGGGCGGCTTGCGAGGCGGCCGAAAAGGCACTAGAAGGTGAGCCGTGATCGAATACCTC
>JBKPQI010000255.1:0-8743 GCA_046733975.1 Verrucomicrobiota bacterium | reverse complement strand
GCGATATGGCGTGCCGGATGTAGAACAACGGCCAAAGGGGGAGCGCAAACCGGGGCCGGTCCGTTTTCTTCTCCTCGGAACGGTTGAGCATCGGAAGGGTCAGGAAACGTTGCTGGATGCTCTGACTCGGGTTCCGCGGTCGATTCTTGAACAAATCCTGGTTCAAATAGTCGGGCGACCTCACGATGCAAAAATTGCAGCGAAGGTCAAAGCTGCCACGTCCGCGCATCTCAACTACTCGGAGAGCCTTTCCCATGAAAAGGCCCTGGCGTTAATTCGCGATACCGACGTGATGGTTTCCACCTCGCGCGATGAAACCGGGCCGCTGACGCTGATGGAGGCCATGGCATGTGCCAAACCAATTCTGAGCACGCGCGTAGGAGCAGTAGGGGAGGCGTTGCTGCCGGAGAAAGAAGCGTTGTTTGTCGAACCCGGAGATGCTGCAGGTCTGGCCGATGCAATTGCGCGTTTGGCTGGCGATTCAACGCTCCGCCAAACACTGGCTGTCAATGCCCGGCGGGCGTATGAAAAATATTTTTCGCTCGATCGCTTCGGGAATGAGTTTTTGGATTTAGTTGAAAAAGCGATTTCGGAAAGTAATCACCTACCCGTCGACGGCATGATGGCAGTTCCGCTGTCATGACTGTGAAGCAGGAGCAAAAGAAAGCGGAACTCCCAGGGGCCGGTGGCACTTCCTACGGTGACTGGGTAAAAGCGTTCGACACCCTCGAAAATCGTGAGCGAATCATGATTCGCCGCCGCGTTCGGACGCTGCGACGGCATCCTCTGATTTCCATTGTGTTGCCTGTCTACAATCCAGATCCGGCGCACCTGCTGGCTGCGATCGCATCCGTTCGGGCACAATTATATCCGAACTGGGAGCTTTCTATTGCAGACGATGCGTCAACGGATGGCCGCATCGCTCCAATCCTGCGAGACGCATCTGCTAACGATACACGGATCAAAGTTGTCTTTCGCGAGAGAAACGGCCACATCGCAGCGTGTTCAAACTCTGCCTTGGAAATGGCCACCGGGGAGTGGGTCGCGTTGCTCGATCAGGACGATGTTCTTGCCGAACACGCGCTCGCTTTCGCTGCCGCCACCATTATTAGTCACCCCCAGGCCGGCCTCATTTATTCGGATGAAGATAAGATCGATGCTTTCGGCGTTCGCAGCGAACCGTACTTCAAAAGTGATTGGAACCCGGACCTGTTCCTCGTACAAAATTTTTTCAGCCATCTTGGCCTTTACCGCCGGGAGTTGCTGCGGGAGATCGGCGGTTTTCGTGAGGGGTTCGAAGGCTCGCAGGATTATGATCTGGTTTTGCGGGCCATCGAGCGGCTGCGGCCGGAGCAGATTCTCCATATACCGCGGGTGCTATATCATTGGCGCAAAATCCCGGGTAGCCTGGCCGCGGCGTCCGAAGCAAAAAATTATGCACACGATGCCGCGCGCCGCGCCATTGGCGAACATTTGAGGCGAAAAAAGGTCGATGCGCAGGTTGTTGCCTGCCCGGAAAATCCCGCGGCGCATCGCATCATTTATAAACTGCCGGCGGAAGTGCCACAGGTATCGATGATCATTCCGACGCGTGATCAACCCGGGCTGTTACGGCAATGCATCACCGCGGTGCGAGAGCGGACCAGTTACCCGCGATTCGATTTCGTCATTGTCGATAACGATTCCCGGCGCTCGGAAACGAAACAATTGCTCGATGAAGTGCGGCTCGCGCGGGACGCAAAGGTGATCGAAGACAAAGGTGCATTTAATTTTAGTCGATTAGTCAACCGCGGCGTTGCCAACGCGCCGGGAGAGGTTGTGGCACTGATCAATGATGATGTTGTACCCGAAAACGCGGAGTGGCTCGAGGAGATGGTTAGTCAACTATTGCAGCCCGGCGTCGGTGCGGTCGGGGCGCGGCTTCGATATCCAGATGGCCGGTTGCAACATGGTGGCGTTATTGTTGGACTCGGTGGCGTGGCCGGCCACGCGCATTACCGCTGGACGCCTGCGCACCCAGGCTATTTCAATCGCGCAATCTTACAGCAGAATTTTTCGGCCGTGACCGCCGCTTGCATGCTCGTCCGAAAGGACGTTTTCCACGCCACCGGTGGGTTCGATGAAAAGGATTTGGGCGTCAGTTTCAATGATATCGATTTTTGTCTCCGGCTGACAGAAGCCGGATTACGGATTGTGTGGACGCCGCGGGCAACTTTGATCCATCACGAATCGGCCTCGCGTGGCCAACGATTTAGTGGGGAGCAAAAAAAGGAATTTCGACGGGAAGCCGAGTGGATGCAGGAAAGATGGAGTAAAAAGCTCGGGTGCGATCCATTTTATAATTCTAATTTGTCGCTGGCCGACGAAGGTGGCTTTACCCTGGCGTGGCCACCGCGTTTACCGGCGTTGGGAGCGACTTTGGAATTGGGCGCCGGCGATTTTTTGAACGAGTTACTCTAGCTGCAGTTGCCGTTTTTCTCGACACCAGATCTCCTCCCATGCGCAGAACACAGATCATTTGCACGCTGGGTCCAGCAAGCGAACAACCGGAAACGTTGCGATAACTTATGCAGGAAGGCAACGCCATCATGTTGAGCGGCGAAACCAGTCTAGGGAGTTATCCGGTCGAATGTGTGCAGGTCCTGAATCGCGTGGCTCTTCGTATCGAGCGTAGCGGTGGCGCCGGTTACGCCAAGGACGCGGCCCTCGAGGATGTACGACAAAAAACCGTCGCTGCTGCGGTCGTTCTGGCCAACTCATTGCCCAGCGCAAAGATCATTGTTTTCACCAGGCACGGCACAATGGGACGTAACGCTTCCAATCTCCGCCCGCAGCATGCGACCATTTTTGCTTTTACCCCAAGCGAGGAAGTGCGACGGCAGCTCACCCTTTGGTGGGGAGTGTGTCCGTTACGAATCAAATTCTCGGAGGATCCGAACGCAACCATTGAAGCGGCCGAAAAAAATGTGCGGGACGCAAGTCTAACTTCGGCGGGCGACAATCTTGTCATCATTAGCGATCTGCGCGCGGGCGATACGCTGGTCGACACGGTGCAATTGCGGACGGCGACGTAGCACGGTCAGCCCGAGCGAAGTCGAGGGATTCGCAAAGTTACCTTTAAGCTTTCGCAACCGGATCCCTCGACTTCGCTCGGCATGACGGGTTTGCGCGACCGGCCGACCGGATTCATCATTCAAGACGTTTTCGAAAGAGCCTTAAGGCGATGAAGGCTCGCTTTCAGCGTTGTGCGCGCACGAATCAGCAACTGCAGCGCGCGATACACTCGGTTCAGTGCGTCGTAACCCCCCTTGGATTGCAACGCCTCCTGACTTGCCGTTTGCGCGGCAGTTGCGAGTTGGTCCAACTCTGCATTAACCATGGCGCGCCATTGCTCCGCCGAGCAGGAGTCCGTCATTCGCGGAATAATGGAATTCTTGCCTGCTTGGGCTAGTTCGAATGTTCCAAAAAGATCCCGAAGTTCGTTCAAGATGTCGGACGCAATCTGAAATTCACCGGCGCGTTCAATTCTTGCAGCTAAATCGTCAGTCGTCGCTTTGGCTTTGGTGAGCAGCCCCTCGAACTGCTGGAAATAATCTTTCGAGTAGCGCTTGCTCAGATCCATCGCCAGTACTTGCGAATCCGTCTGAATCTCCGCCGCTGGACTAAAATCATGAAGCTGATCCGGCTTGGCGTCGAACGGACGATAACCTTGCGTCAGCGGTTGAACGAACTCGGCGGCCTGTTTTCGCGTGGCCTCGCTCGGATTCATTTGTAAAAAGCTACACAAAGCTTCAACCAGCGAACTTGGGTGGCGCAAAGCTTCGGCGAAAGGAATGACCAGTATCGGCCAGGGCCAAAACAGCATTCGTTCCGCGATACGGCGGCTAACTTTCGCCGCCTCGTAGAGGGATATTTCGAACGGCACATCCTGGCGCGCCAGACTGGAGAGCGCGATCTCTGTCAGATCGCGTGTAACCACGATAAAACCGGGATGGCGCAGGAAGGCGGTTACGCTTTCGATATGGAAAACGTCGCTGGGGAATTTCCAACCCCACCACACGTGGTTCGCATTCATTTCCTGAATGTTCTGTTGTGTCGCCGGCACGTCGACCTTGTCGTCGGGTCGTCGCACGATTGGTGACCACTCGTGTTTGAAGGCATGCGCTGATGTGCCCATGCACACCCCGAGCGCGCGCAAACAACCCGCGATTACCGAAGTTCCCCCGCGCCCGGGTCCGAAAACCGCGACTGTGCGCACAACCCCAAAATCGCGGTTGAGGAGAAAGTGCTTCAAGTGCTGTTCGCTACGATGGTAGTTTTGCCGGATGCTTTCAAGGGCGCGGAGCATTCTTAACTAGTGCGGATTAGAAATTGCGATTGGTTATCGCAAACCGCGATCATCCCGAGCGAAGCCGAGGGACCCCGTTGAAGTTACCTTAAAGCTTTCGTCACGGGATCCCTCGGCTGACGCTCGGGATGACGGGCAAAAAGGCTTATGCCTCGACCGGCATTTCCAGATCGATGTCGATTGGCCGCTCTTTCTTGGCCAGGGCGCGACGCAACTTCGACAGTGCAATGTTTTGCAACTGACGAATCCGCTCGCGCGTCACACCAAATTTCTTGCCAACTTCTTCCAGAGTTTTTGGCTTGCCGCCATCGAGTCCGAAGCGGGAGAAAATAATTTTGCGCTCGCGATCATCCAGCACTTCGAGCAGGCCGCCGACTTCGTTGCGGAGGTTTTTGTCCCGCAACAGCTCGAACGGCGTCATCGCCTCCTCGTCGCCAACGATCTCGCCAAACTCCGTCGAGTCGTCGTCGCTGATCGGCGCATCCAGTGAAGCCGGGCGGATCGAAACCGTTTTCAACTGCGAGACCTTGCCAGCAGCAATGCCGATTTCTTCGCCGAGCTCGTCGTCGGTCGGTTCGCGGCCCAGTTCCTCGCTCATCTGCAGTGAGACGCGGCGCATCTTCGAAATTTTGTCGACCAGATGGACAGGCAACCGAATCGTCTTCGATTGATTGGCGAGCGCGCGCTTGATCGACTGTTTGATCCACCACGCCGCGTAAGTCGAAAGCTTGCCGCCTTTCGCCGGATCGAAGCGTTCGACTGCTTTCATCAGGCCGATGTTTCCTTCCGAGATCAAATCGAGCAGCGGCAAACCAAGATTCGCGTAATCATGCGCGATCTTGACGACCAGACGCAGATTCGAACGAATCATTAAAGCGCGAGCTTCCTTGTCGCCGCGTTTAATTTTGGCGGCGAGTTCAATCTCCTGTTGAGGAGTGAGCAATGGAATTTGCCCGATCTCGCGCAGGTAAATTTTTATTCCAGTATCGCTATCTTCAGCAGCCATAAAAGTTCTTTTCATGAACGTGCACCGGGGGCAGGGTATGCAATTTCCGACTCATCACGGGTCGAAGGCGTTCCTTAATCGCAGCATTTATCACGCGCGAAAACGGTTAACAAGGTTAAATATTCGCAATTCTGACAGTTCCGGGATGGGTTTCGTTCAATTATACGGTTGGGTTTGATTCTGAGGCACTTAGCACAACATGAAAATTTGAGAATGTAGGGGGACTTTTCTGCCCGTATCCTGAGCGCTTCTCACTTGTTTTCGCCTCCCGAGGCGTAAATGCGTCAAATATTCTCGTTTTTTCTCCTTTTTTGCCGCTCTGAGCCAGGTCGGCCCTCCGCTCCTATATTGATAGACACAAGATAGGGGCGATTGACCACAATGGCCGGTGCAGCGCTTCTGGGTCTCCTCCATCAATTTGCCTCTTTTCGCGCGAAATTTTCTCTGCCAACCTCGCATAGATGCTGGCGAAGATTTATTCCGCTGCAGTTTTTGGGGTTGATGCTTACGAAGTCGAAATCGAAGTCAACGCTGCCGGTGGAATGTCAGCCATTGTGGTGGTCGGCTTGCCCGACGCGGCCGTCAAGGAGAGCAAAGATCGCGTTACTACCGCCATTTCGAACAGTGGATACTACTGGCCGCGCGGGCGCACCACGGTGAATCTAGCGCCGGCTGATATTCGGAAAGAAGGGCCGAGTTTTGATCTCCCAATTGCGCTTGGAATGATCGCGTGCAGCCAGGAAGCGGATACGGCGGAATTTTCCCAATACAGTTTCGTCGGTGAACTGGCACTGGACGGCGCGGTGCGTCCGGTCAAAGGCGTGTTACCGGTAGCAATTGAAGCGCGGAAGCGCCGAAAAAAGGCGCTCTTTGTTCCGGAAGCAAATGCGCAGGAGGCCGCGATGGTAAAAGGCATCGCGGTCTATGGCGTGCGCAATTTGCGGGAGACATTTTCCTTCCTCACCGGCGAATGCGCTCTCCAGCCCACGCGCGAAGATCTTGAGAAATTTTTCGCCTCCCATCAAGACTACGATGTCGATTTTGCGGATGTGAAAGGTCAGGGCCACGTGAAGCGCGCGCTGGAAGTGGCCGTCGCCGGCGGCCACAACATTCTCATGGTGGGTCCGCCAGGCTCGGGCAAATCGATGTTATCAAAGCGGATCGCGACCGTCATCCCACCCATGTCGTTGGAGGAAGCGATCGATACCACGAAAATCCACAGCATCGCTGGATTACTGACATCGGAGCAATCGTTTGTGCCGACGCGTCCGTTTCGCTCGCCGCATCATACGATCAGCGACATCGGTTTGCTGGGCGGCGGTGCGATTCCAAACCCGGGCGAAGTAAGTCTTGCACATAACGGTGTCCTTTTTCTCGACGAACTTCCGGAATTTCACCGCTCCACCTTGGAAGTAATGCGTCAGCCACTGGAGGACGGACGCGTTACGGTTTCGCGTGCTGCTGGCAGCGTCACTTTCCCGAGCGAATTCATGCTGGTAGCGGCGATGAATCCCTGCCCATGCGGTTATTTCGGCGATTTGAAGCGGGAATGCCGCTGTAGCCCGGGCCAGGTGCAGCGTTATCGCCAGCGCATTTCCGGACCGTTGCTCGATCGAATTGACCTCCACATCGAAGTGCCATCGATCGAATACCGGGAGATGGCGAGTGAACGTGCGGAGGAGCCTTCGAGCGCAATCCGCGAACGCGTTGCGGCTGCGCGGAAACGGCAGCAGGCGCGCTTCGCTAACGACTCGAAGATAAATTGCAACGCGCGCATGGGAACGAAGCATTTGAAGCAATGGTGCAAGCTGGATTGGGAATCGCAGGAGCTCATTCGCGTGGCCATGTCCGAATTGAATCTTAGTGCGCGGGCCTACGATCGTATTCTTAAAGTGGCGCGCACCATCGCCGATCTCGCTTCCGCCGAGAACATCGCTGGCGAACACGTCAGCGAAGCAATTCAATACCGCAGCTTCGATCGCACGCTTTGGGTTTAAGCGAAGGAATGGCTGCTCGATTCATGGTGATTTCATTTCAACGCAGCGGTTTGAACTGGCTACGCTATTGCACGGAATACTTCACTGGTATGCGCACCCCTGGCCGGCCACAGATCATTGCCGGAGGCCCAGTGTTTTTTGACCGCGCACATGATGTGCGGCGAAAGCCGAAACGAAGCGATTTCACCGGTTTGTATGATGCGAGCGGAGCGGAGGTTTACGAGCGCGTCGCGCTCTTGCTGCGGAATCCGTACGACTGCTTCACTTCGCATTACCTGGGACGCGCCGGTGTCAGCTTTAAACAGGGCCTGGAGCGATTTGAAGCCTACGCCAATAACATCAATCAGTTCGATGCTCTAACCGCAAAGAAGGATGTGTTCTATTTCGAAGACTTCGTCGGCAACGAGAAAGGGACGCTGCGCTTCCTCCGGTTCTTCGACATTAATCCGGGGGCGCGGCAATACAACTTCAGGGAAATGATCGAAGCCTCGCGTGCTTGGTATCGCGGCCATCACGGCCTTTTTGCCGAGCGCGAGCGTCCGGAACTGAAGGCGAGAGAGCGCGCGTCGATCTTACGAATGTTAACGCGGGAGCTCGGCGAAAATTTGGAGCGCTATCTCGGCCGCTATTCACTCGCTTGAGTAGGACCGCCTCGTCGAAGTCGCGGCAACCTGAAGGCAACGAACAGACACGCTTTCCGCGTATCTCGAAGGCGATCCGAGCAGGACTGGCGTTAAAGCGCGTCCCTCCGTATCCCTCTACTGCGTTGCCGCTGATGCGCGGCTCAAATGCCCGAATCCCGAGCGACAACCCACGGATCCCGGGGGAACTAATTTAAGGAATCACAACCGGATCCCCTCGACGGCGCTCGGGGTGACGACAAGCGCGGGGCGACCTAGCCGGGCCGCCCCGCGCGTTAACGAATACCAAGCTGCTTTGATTAGTTGTCCGCCGGCACAGCCAAATACGCGACCAGCGCGCCTGTATTTGGATCAATCGCTCTGCCAGTAATCTCTCCCTTGTCATTAATGTCCTTCGCGAGTGCGAGAAAAAGAGAAGAGTTGCCCTTGGCGTCGTTGAGATCGGTCGGATAGACAGCGTGATCCCAAACCACAGCGCGACAATCGGTCTGCGCCGCATCGCACGAAACGCCAACAACCTGGCGCGCTTCGTTAATGCCATAGGCCTCGCTGTCGACATGTTGCGGCGTACGTCCCCGCAATGGCTTCAGAGCTTTGAAACCGTTGTCCTTCGTCCATATGAACGCGTGTAAGACGTCGCCTTCAACATATGCCGGATCACCGACGAACCCGGCAACATCGCCGTGTTGATTGATGGCCGTCGGCGTATTCCACCAAGGAGCTGGAGCATTCGGGTAAATATCCGTCACGT